>NZ_JBIVOJ010000016.1:0-83887 GCF_044754065.1 Psychrobacillus sp. NPDC093180
TTATGACGCATGCAGGAAACTTAATGGGATAGTTTCAAAATACATGGTTTTGTCATTCCTATCCTCGGTTATAAAGTTAGGATTTCCGAAGAAATACCTTGTTTTTTCACACATTAGTGCTTATAACAAAACTTGTCGCGCTGCTTCGTTAGTTTGAGTGTAACATTACACAAACTAAATCGCTTCACGTAAAAACAACCCTAGCCATTAACATAGCCTTTAATAATTGCTGATACTCCAATTAATTAATTCTGCATCTTCTACACTAACTTCCCCCAAACTCAAAATATGAGGGATATATACAAACATCCCAAACTTATTTCCATTTTTATGTTCCTGTTCAAAATAGGTTTGGGTATCTCCAGGAATATGTGTTAATTCTTCGAAGCTTTCTATATGAATGAGTTCGATATCCTCGCTGTCTATCTCTCTTGCAGGACCTTTATCGTTTTCTTTTCGATACCAGTACACCGCGTTTTTATTGCTTATAAGATTTTTAGTAGGGATTTTATAGAACAACAAATTGGTCTTTACATTTACGCCGATTGATTTTAAAGCATGATATACATGATGTGGATGAAGCGGCAAAAAGAAAATAACGTCATTCCAAAAACAATCTAGTTTAGGCACTCTGCGTTCCAACAGTTTTACTCGATCTGGATGATCATTATATTTTTTCGCATACTCCTTATAAAGTTTCTCATTTTTTTCTCTTAAACTATTCAACGATAACAGCTTATCACCAATCATTTTGCTGGGAACCATATGGTAAACATAATCCATTATATATTACCTCCTGCCTTGGAAAAATTACTTTTCCATTCGTGATATAAAATACTATATAAAAATGAATCCCTCCATCCATCTTTTAAAAGTAGGTCTTCACGCATTCTACCTTCTTGAACCATCCCTGTTTTTTCGAGCACCTTGGCTGAAGCTATATTCCTAGGGTCACAGGTTGCAAAAATGCGATGAAGATTTAATTGTTCAAAACCAAAATCAACTAAAACCTTTGCTGTCTCTGTAGCTAAACCTTTTCCCCAATAATCTGGATTTACAATATATCCAATCTCGCCAGTCTTGTTTTGGCTATCTCGGATATTAAACTCTCCTGCTCCAACCATGCTTCCTGTTTCCTTTTCAACGATTGAAAAAACAAATCGTGTTCGTTCTACTTTTTTTGCATCGATGAGCACTTGATTTACAAAATTCTTTGATTTTTCTTCACTGTTTGGTCCCCAAGGTTGATATTTGCATACCGCTTCCTTGGAGGCGTATTTATGAACATCCATCCAATCCTTTTCTTCCATCTCACGTAAAAACACATGACTACTTACTAAAACGCTACTCATCTTACTATTCAACTTCCTTCCATATCACTGTGTTGTATCGAATCCATTCGTCGATTTGTTCTTGATTAAAATATTTTTCCTCACCAATTTGAATATAAGGAATATACTCGTACGTATCAAAACTGGAGAGTACTTCTCTACTACTGTCTTGTTTCTGAATAATAGACGTTAACTTTTCTTTATTTATATTCAAGTAAGATGCAGCTTCCTCTAATGTTAGTAATCCTTTAGCTGAACTACCCACAATTTGTACCGGTTTCTTTGCTTCCATTGAAACACTGTTTCCTAGCTGAAAAGCTAAGAAAAAGATAGCAATGCTCAACAAAACAATAGATATGCTTAAAAAATGCTTGCTCAAACTAATTTTCCTCCTCTATATATTTACATGAACATTCTCTAATAACTTCGTAAAATCCTTTATTTCGCTATACATAAAAAGACACCCTGCATTTGTTTTAACGAGGATGTTTACTGTGTCATTCTTTTTTTCTAATATAACTTTCTATTTCATTTGAGATAATGGAAGTGTCCCATGGATACCAAAACCAAACATTGCCATCATTATATAAAGAGAACTTATATGCAAGCGGTTCTTCGCTATAAAGAACTATTTGGAATCTGGTAGGATCGCCATTAGTCGTGTTTGGATTAAAAGAAGCGTTTGTTTTTCCCTCATTAAGAATAGCTATTATTTCTGCTATTTCTTGTTCATTTACAATCGTATGATTGAGTTGAGGTTCATAGTCCCCTCCGTATATTTCGACTTTATTGATTGCTTCCAGATTAATATCTTTGTAATGATAGTTAAGATTATTCTCATCCGTTTTGTATATACGATAGCCATTTATTTCAGACTCATCTGGAATGGCAATTAAGCCCTCTCTATCTTTCACACTGTATATTTCAGTTCCTTTCTCCCAAAATGCTGCATCCCCCTCTTTAATCCGATAACCTGGTTTAGAAACATTACCCGCCACTCTAAACTTAACTTCTCCCATTTTTTCTCCTATGTTTACCGAATCGGAAATCACAGCAGTATAGACTGCATCATATTGCTTCCCATTTATTTTTACAAAGTCAACCCACTCAATAATTGTCTGTGAACCACAAGATACTAATAACATAATACAAAGAAGGAATAAGCCCATTTTTTTCATGTTAATCTCCCCCGTACCGATACATTCTATTATTAGTACGTTCTTTCCAGTAATATAGTTACAAAATTCCGTCTCTTTTACTCATACAGTTCCAATAGGAATGACAAGCATACTATATGTGTACCAGTGAAAGGAGGGAAATCCAATTACTAACGACTATTTAGATTTGTTAGCTTATTTTGGTATAGGAGGTGCACATCCTGGAGGATTTGCCTTAACCAAATCTATATTGGAAGCCGAAAATATCCAACCAACTGATGCTGTACTAGATGTAGGATGTGGAACGGGGCAAACCGCAGCATTACTGGCGGAAAGGTTTCACTGCCAAGTGACAGCGATTGATAACCATCCCATTATGATTGAAAAAGCGGAAGAACGACTGAAAAATAATAATCCCCCTATCCAGTTGATAGAGGGCGACGCTGAAAATTTAAAGTTTGCGGATGATTCTTTTGATGTGGCTATTGCTGAGTCAGTAATCGTCTTTACTAATATATCGAAAACATTAAATGAACTTGCTCGAGTCTTAAAACATACAGGTAGGTTAATAATCATCGAAATGACGGCTGAACAAAAGATACCAGAAGTATTGCAAAATCAAGTACACAGTTTATACGGAATACACGAAATTTTAACGGAGGATCAGTGGATATCCAGATTACAGCAAGCAGGATTTGCTAAAATTGAAATGTTAGATGTGCCTTCCACACTATTACCAAATGAACTTCATGACATTAATCAATCCAATAGCATCCAAACCAAATATTACGATCTATGGGATAAACACCATCAATTTTTACATCAATACAATCATTTCATTGGCTTCCGCGTTTTTAAATGTCATTTATCTTCATAGGAAAATCTGAACCAGTGATTAATTCTTCCGAAGTTTTCTTATATAATAAGTTATTCGGAAAAGGACCATGTTTCTTTTGAAAACTATCTACTATATGAAATCCTATATGATAACCAATCCATTTCGGTAAACGCCTTCCCACTTTGCCGAATAAAAAATCCTGATGATTTTTAACTCCTGTCACATGTAAAGAAGGTATAAAAGACTTTTTCCATATAGCAACAGCTTCTTCATGTGAATAAAGATTTATCCATGGTGCTAGCCACTCTTCACCATACAGATCCTTTACCGCATATTCTCCAAGCCCTTCAATGATAAGTGACTCCATTAATGAAATCTTATCGGGAGCTAGATTCAAATAATCTAATCGGCACACATGATTGTACTCGTGTGCAAAGAGAGCCTTTATCTCTTCCTTGGGTAGATCAGGAGATAAAAACAAAAATAATGCCCCTCTATAAGCTACCCCATTTTTTTTAGGTATTTTCTTACTTGGTTTGGCAATTGCATTTTTTACCGGGAAAATGTAAATAGATACTTTTGGACCATCCCACCGTTTTCTTAATAATTTATATTCCTGTTTTACGGTTTGCCATACATTTTCCGCTTCCATTTGTTCAACAGTCTCTTTGATATTTTTCCATTCTGCCGGCTGAAATAAACCATTTCTTAATAGTTCATACTGTATAAGGTCAGGGTTTATAGTGGGAAATAGTTTTTTTAGAGGGGCTCCTATTATTTCCGCATGTATAGTAGCTGCCCCTCTTCCTGATTTTTCTTCACATAATTCCACAAATTTATAAAGAAGGTTTTGTGTTTGAATTACGGGCATGCATCTCTTCCTTTTTGTTTTTTCTTATCCTAAGTTTGCCTTTCATATTATTAGAGAGTTCCTATTTTCAATAGACGATTGTCTTTCGTGTCATACCATTAACCGCATATGTTAGTAGGACATACATGTATGTAATTTGTCTTGAGAGGAGGACGAATATGAATCGATCTGATTTATACAATCAATGTTGTAATTATCATGGGCAAAGAGTGAGAATAACATGTCGCGATGGTAGTGTTCACGTGGGGGAAGTTACGAGAGTCAGCAGAAATACAGTTTGGATTCGACCCGACGCAGAATTTGGTGGATATGGCCTAGGATGGTTTGGTGAAGGATTTGGTGCTGGCTTTGGTATTGCGCTCGGTGCTATTACTGGAATCGTTTTAGCTTCCGCATTTTTTTGGTAAAACATATCCTATCCTATTCAAATACATTTCATAATGCTTATCTGTAAGGAAAAAGAAAGGGAATAGGTGATCATTGATTACCCATTCCCTTTTTCATTATTTGTTATAATACTACAGAATACAATTTAGACTAACCCCTGCTCCAGATCCTCCACCAAATCTTCCACGTCTTCAATCCCAACGGAAATTCGTACAAGTCCATCTGTGATTCCTAGTTCTAGTCTGCGTTCAAGTGGGATCGAAGCATGGGTCATTCTTGATGGAACAGAGATCAAACTTTCCACTGCCCCTAAACTTTCTGCTAATGTAAAGTATCGAAGCTTAGCAAGTAATGCATCCGCTTTTTCTCCACTACCAACATCAAAGGAAATCATTCCACCAAAGCCGGTCGTTTGTTTTTTCATCAGCTCGTGACCTGGATGCTGCTCTAAACCTGGATAATATACTTTTTCAACAGCTTTATGTTCCTGTAAGAACTCAGCAATTCGCTGTGCATTGGACTGATGCTCTTCCATACGAAGCCCTAATGTTTTAATGCCACGCATTAATAACCAAGAATCTTGAGGTCCAAGAACTGCTCCAACTGAGTTTTGTACAAAATGTAAATCAGTCGCAAGCTTTTCTGAATTTACAACAGCTAAACCAGCTACTACATCACTATGTCCACCGAGATACTTCGTTGCGCTATGCAAGACAATGTCCGCTCCAAGTGCTATTGGTTGTTGAAAATAAGGGGTCATAAACGTATTATCCACGATGGTAAGTAGACTTTTTTCTTTTGCAAGCTTAGCCACAGCTTCCATATCGGTAACTTTTAATAAAGGGTTGGTCGGAGTTTCTAAAAAAATTGCTTTTGTATTTTCTAGAATAGCTGCTTCTACGTTGGCTAAATCACTTGTATTTACAAAAGTAGCCTCTATTCCGAAACGCTTTAATACTTTCGACATGACACGAAATGTCCCGCCGTATACATCATCTGTCAAAATGACATGATCGCCTTTTTGAAAAAGCATCATGACGGAACTTGTTGCAGCCATCCCGGAAGCAAACGCAAATCCGGCAACCCCGCCCTCTAACTCGCTTATTAATACTTCCAATGCATGACGAGTAGGATTTCCAGTTCGGGAATATTCATAGCCTTTGAACTTTCCGACAGCTTCTTGTTTGTACGTACTCACTTGATAAATTGGTGTAGATACAGCGCCTGTTGCTTCATCGCCAACAATACCTGCATGAATCAGTTTTGTTTTCGCACGCATTTACTTTTCCTCCTTAAACACCTGATAAACATTTTGACTTAAATAACGCTCACTTGAGTCCGGGAAAATAGTAACAATGTGGCTTCCTTCTTTTGCAATTTCAGCTTCTTTTAAGGCAGCAAAAAAAGCTGCTCCAGATGAACTCCCAACAAGCAATCCTTCTTTTTGGGATAGTGCTCGAAGTTGTGCAAATGCATCTTCATCGCGTACAGTATGAATCGCATCAAAATAAGATGGATCCATAAATGTAGGGAGAAACTCCATTCCAATGCCTTCTGTCACGTGTGAACCCGCTGTCCCACCATTTAAAATAGATCCAACCGGTTCTACTATGACTGTTTTTATATTCGCATTGCGCTCTTTCAAAAACGTAGAGGTACCCATAAAGGTCCCCCCTGAACCAGCACCAGCAACAAACACATCAATCTGCCCATCTAAATCTCTCCAAATTTCCGGTCCTATTGTTTTTTCATAAGTAGCTGGATTAGCCGGATTGGAAAATTGGGAAGGTGAAAATGCATTTGGGATAGTGCCAACTAGTTCTCGTGCTTTATCGATTGCCCCTTGCATCCCAAGAGACGTCTCTGTATTGACTATTTCTGCTCCTAACGCACGCATCAATGTTTGTTTTTCCATACTAAACTTTTGAGGAACGACAAAGATTACTTTGTACCCTTTTCCTATGGCGGCAAGTGCAATACCTATGCCAGTATTTCCAGCAGTAGGTTCAATAATTGTTCCACCAAGCACTAGCTTTCCAGATTTTTCAGCATCCTGTATCAAAGATAGGCCGAGCCGGTCCTTCACACTGCCACCTGGATTTAAATATTCCAGCTTTGCAAAGATTCTACAATTATTTGGAATAGTAATATGCGTAATTTCCACGATAGGCGTTCTTCCTATTAATTCCTGGACACTACGAAAATAGTTCATTATGCTTCCTCTTCATAGATTTGGCGCCACTCATCTTTTTTAGCGAGCATTTCCGTCGCAATTTCTTTTGCACCTTCTAGGCTGTGACTCGCCGCCCATCCACATTGCACTTCATTACAAGCAGGTACTTCTGTTGCTTGTAGTACATCCTGTAATGTTTTTTCGAGAATCTCTAAAATTTCCTCATAGTTTTCATGATTAATAACAGATAAATAAAAACCAGTTTGGCATCCCATCGGACTAAGGTCTACTACTTGGTTCGTATGATTTCGAATATTCTCTGCCATCAAATGCTCTAAAGAATGCAAAGCGGGCATTTTCATATGCTCTTTATTTGGCTGCTTAAAACGAATATCGTATTTATAAATTTCATCCCCGCGGATTCCTTCTTTTGTACCTGCTAAACGGACAAATGGTGCTACTACCTTTGTGTGATCTAAGTTAAAACTTTCTACATTCATTTTTTGCATAATTATCGCTCCTAAAATTTATTAGCATCCATTAACCAAACAAAATCATTCATTTGCGTGAATTGCACTTGAAAGCCTGCCTCGTTAAACAATTTTGTTAAGATTGGGATCGTCGTATAATATTCTCTTTCAAGATCGTCTGCTACATGATGAAATCCGCGTGCTCTTTCTTTTGCAATTTGCGCTTGTTTTGCATCCTCTGATATAAAAGCAGTATCTGCAAACACCACTTTCCCGTTTGTCGGTAAAAGTACTGCATATTTTTTTAATGCTTCCCCTTTTTCATTATCAGTTAAATGGTGAAATACATATGTGCTAACAAATGCATCGATACTTTCTGTTTCTGCTTCAAATTGCAACAAGTCACCATCCAATACTTTCATAAAAGGAAAACGCATAGCTGTCGCTTGACGCATCTTAGTATTAGGTTCTATACCGATAACCGAAATACCTGCTTCTATTAACTTTGCTGTTAAATTTCCGGTTCCTGTTCCAAATTCAACGATAGTACCCGAAACCCGTTTGGTAACTGCTTCTAATATGCTATCATAACCCTCAAACACATCACGGTATTCAGGATCTTCTCCAGAAACCGAAGCCTCGTATGACTCTGCTGCCCACTCATCAAAAATATCAACAAACTCCCTACCCATTTGTTAACCCCTTTTTAAATTAGATTATTCCTAGTTATTTACTTTGAATTGGGCGTGATATAAATAGTTATATCATAATTAACCAAATTGTCAAACAAAAAAGAGTCTCTCTACAATTAGAGAAACCCTCTTCTATAATTACAATGGGAAAAACAGCGGAATAACAATCATCATAACGATAAACATGACCGCTTGAAGTGGAATTCCTGCTTTCACAAAGTCAAAAAACTTGTATCCACCAGCTGTCATCACTAATGCATTTGTTGGGGACGCAACTGGTGTGGCAAAAGCCATGCTAGACGAAACAGCGATCGCTATTAAAAACGTATACGGATTTGCTCCCATACTAATTGCTGCACTCATGGCAATCGGTGCAAACAAAACAGCCGTAGCTGTATTACTTATAAACTGTCCAAACACCATCGTTATAAAATAAATGCCGATAAGTACGCCCATTGCCCCAAAACCACCAAGCAGATCGATAATCCCTTCTGAAAGAATAACCATTCCGCCCGTTTTCTCAAGAGCAGTAGCCATTGGGAGCATTGCCGCTATTAATACAATACTTTCCCAATTCATCTTTCCATACGCATCTTCCATATTACGTAAGCACCCAGTAACAATCATTAAAACTGCCCCAATTAAAACAGAAATGACAGCTGGGAAAACTTCTGAAATCATTAGAACAATCATGAATAACATAATAGCACCTGCAATTGGGGCTTTCCCGCTTGCTGCAGCAATACTTGCGTGTTCTTTCGGCTGTCCTACTACAACGACATCTTGCATCGCTTTAGATAGCAATTCTATTTCATCCCATGCTCCTTGTACTAACAGCGCATCTCCAAAACGTAGCCGTACATCTGCCATCTCACTAAGTACATAATCTCCTTTGCGATTCACACCTAGTATATTCAAATTATACTTTTCCCGAAAGCCGATGCTACCAACCGTTTCATTGATCAAGCTAGAATGGGGAGTTAAAAGCACTTCGGCGATCCCTAGCTGTTTCGAAACAAGCACGTCTGCTTCCGAATCTTCTGCATCTATATCTAATAGAAAATCACTCGCTAGCTGTTCCATGCTGCTAAAGGCACCTTGGACAAATAAAGTATCCTTCGCATGAATGATACTAGTCGGTCCAGCCATTTCTTGATATGTGATCGGTAACAGATTCATACCTTCTATCGATTTCCGGTCTATTTTTAAAATGGCTAAATGATACTTAGCCGGCAACTTTAATTCCGCCAATTGCTTTCCAATCATCGGTGAATGCTCCGGAACTATAAGCTTATGTAAGTTTCCGCCAAGCTCATAGTCGATTGCCAATTGTTTCGGCGAGAGCTTATGTCCATCCTTTAATGCATTTTTATTTTTTGCATTTGGTAAGACAACATTTCGAGCAACAACAAAATAAAGAATACCAACAATAATAGCAATTACTCCTACAGGTGTAATCTCAAAAAATCCAAGCTTTTTGTAGCCATTATCTACAAGTACTTGGCTAACGATTAAGTTAGCTGGCGTTGCAATTAATGTCAAAAGTCCCGACAAACTACTGATATACGAAAGCGGTATTAAATACTTGGATGGACTGCTATTAATGCTGATTGCAATACTAATAACAATCGGAAGCATTAGTGCAACCGTCCCTGTGTTACTCATAAATGCCCCAACCGTCCCGGTAATAATAAGCAATAAAACAAACAAGCGTTTTTCGCTTTTCCCCGACCACTTAAGTAGTAAATTCCCTGCGGTCTGTGCAAGACCCGTCCGCACGATGCCTGCCCCTACAACAAACAGTCCTGCAATCATTATAACAACAGAATTGGAAAACCCAGCAAGCGCCTCTGCGGGTTCTAATATTCCAGTAATAACAAATGCCAATAAAGCCAAAACAGCAACCAAATCGGCTCGGACTCGATTACTTATAAATAACACGATACTAATCGCTAAAATGCTAAACGTAATAATAAGCTGCATACTAACCTGCGCCCTTTCCGTCAGATATTACTTCTATTATATAAGAAACGAAAAGCAAGTACTCCATCCCAGCTATCCCATTAGTTAAATATTTCACAAAGTGCCACATATTCTTCACTAATATTTCCTTTTACATTAAAAATATTTACCTCGAAAAAAATGGATTTGCAATTACTTAGAGAAAAAAGGATGATTAATATAGAAATACTTAAAAGGAGGAACCAAAATATGACTTTGTTAAATCGTTTAAAAAAGGGAGATAAAATCGGGATTTACTCCCCTTCGTCCCCAATCACTCATTCTTCACCAATACGATTTCAAAGAGCCAAATCATTTTTACAATCGCAAGACTTCGAAATTGTGGAAGGTAATCTTACCGGTAAGCATGACTATTATCGAGCTGGAACTATACAAGAACGTGCCAATGAGTTAAACGAACTCATAAGAAATCCAGACATTCGTTGCATTATGTCGACGATTGGCGGAACAAATTCTAATGCGCTTTTACCTTATATTGACTATGAAGCTTTTAAAAAACATCCTAAAATTATGATTGGTTATTCGGATGCTACCGCTATTTTGTTAGGAATATACGCCCAAACAGGAATACCGACGTTCTATGGTCCTGCTTTAGTTCCTTCATTTGGCGAATTCGAGCCCTTTGTTGATTATACATATGAGTATTTCAAGGAACTATTAATAGAAGAACAACAAGTGCCTTTTACGGTTCCTACTCCTCCTTACTGGACAGACGAGCCAATTAATTGGGAGCTCAAAACAGAAAACAAGCAACTGAGACCAAATAATCTAATTTCTGTTAATGGAGGGACTGCTCAAGGTAGATTAATTGGTGGCAATCTAAATGCGATGTATGGTATTTGGGGAAGTCCTTATATGCCTACCATACAAGAAGGGGATCTTCTATTAATCGAAGATACGATGAAAACCGCCTCCATTGTAGAAAAGAATTTTAACCTTTTAAAATTGAACGGGGTATTCGATCGGGTTTCCGGAATTATTTTAGGTAAACATGAACTTTTCGATGATCAAGGTACTGGACGAAAACCGCATGATATTTTACTAGAAACAATTGGAAAAACATCAATTCCGATACTTGCAGAATTCGATTGTTGCCATACACATCCAATGCTAACAATGCCTATAGGCCGAACTGTCAAGATGGATACAACGAATAAAGAAGTAATGATTATGGAACAGTGGATAAAGTGAATAAAAGATAAGTAGTTTCATATTACCAAAAACATGATCCTTTTTTCAAAAAATGATTATGTTTTTTTACTAATTTTCCCTTTTACAACTAACACTCCGATTTTTACAACTAAATCCGCTGAAATTACAACTAAACCATTAAATTTTCCAACTAAACTTCCCTTTTTTCCAACTAAACTTATTTATCATAAAAAATGCAGAGAGGAATACTATCCTTCCTGCATTTTTATATTCAAATTAGATCAATTTCTCACATATTTCATTAAAATAGGATCTAAATAGTCTTCTTTTAAGGATTGATCGTTTTCAATAAAGTCTAATACATGCGCATCCTCTAATAATACGAACACAAACTCTTCAAATTCAGGGTGCTCACCCTTTGCTATTAAACGTCGATTATGTTTGTCGAACATTACTCGTAACTCATTCGAAGTGTAGTCTACTTGTAGCTCAAACATTACGGCCCAAAAATCATAGGTTCCTTTACTTTTCAAAAACCTAGGGGCAAATGATTTCACATAAGAAGATTCAATATGTAAACCCATTTCCTCCTCTAATTCTTTGCCAATACTTTTCTTCAAATCAAATACAGAACCATTTAAATCGGTCTCGTCTAATCCCCCACCAGTAAATTGCAGTCTTCCAGGTGTCGAAGTATGTTTGTTCATCCGACCGAAAGCAATATAATTGTCAGTCGTAATAACGGCTACACAAGTGAATATGACTTTACAAGGAAATGGGCAATCTTTGTGATGGATTGTATATAAATAGTGTTTATAATCTGTTTTCGCAACCGTCACTTGCAGTTCTTTTGCCGTATTTTTAATTTTAGTGATTGTGAATACTTCCCCATTGCGGAAATGTGGATTAGCTATTATTTGTTCTCCCCAAAACTTATCATGCTGTTCCTTTATGCTCTCTGGCAAATCGACTGCTACCGAATCGTACTTAACCGTAACTTTAGCAGGTGTTTCCTCAATTAATATTGGTTCCATTTTATTCACTCCACTTCTTCAGCTGCAAATCCTTTGTGAATAAGTTTTTATAACAAAGCACACTTAGCATCATGCTCGTAATTGCGGAAGAACTAGTAAACACAAAAATGATTAGTATTTGATAGCGAACGGCTTCTACTGGATCTGCTCCGGCTATAATCATTCCGGTCATCATACCAGGTAATTGAACTAGTCCCACTGTTTTCATCGCATCGATGGTCGGAATCATACTAAACTTCACAGATCGTTTCAGCACATCCTGAACTGCCTGCCGACTCGTTGCACCTAGCGCTAACAATGTCTCGATTTCTCCTTTAGAACTTTCTGTTTCTCGTTTTAATTGCGTTAAAAACAGTCCACAGGCAACCATAGCATTCCCTATCGTCATCCCACTAAGCGGAATAATGTATTGAGGGGTTGCTTCAATAATTTGCAAGCTCAGTAAAAGCCCCATCATCAATATTTCCATCGTTGCAATCGAAAGAATAATTCTCCATACAACTCCGCTCATACCTTTTGCCCGCTTTGCTGCATTAAGAGCGGCAACGACAATCATGATACAAATAATTAATACAATAAATAGCAGATTCTTCGATTGAAATACAAATTGCAACACATATCCAACAGCGAGTAGCTGAATCGCCGCTCGCACCGTACCAATCGCAATATCCTTTTCCAGGTCAAGCTTTTGCCATACAGACAAAAGCATTGTAATAACGACAAATAATAATGTAAAACTTAATGCTAATAAACTCATAATATCACCGAGTTGGAAAACGAGTGTTGATGTTCAAAAAATGATTTCGTCTTGCAATCAACTGCTAGAATTCCATTTTCCATATACCAAATTCGTTCGCTTACCTTTTTTGCTTGTTCCAAATCATGCGTTACCCAAATAAAAGCAGTTTTTTCAACCTCGCTCCATTTGATCAATAAATTTTCTACATAAGCTTTACTTTGCTGATCAAGAGATGCTGTCACTTCATCAAGCAATAAAATAGAAGGAGCAAGTAGTAAAGAACGTACTAAAGCGATTCGCTGCTTCTCTCCCCCTGATAACTCGGTGGCTTTTTTTGCCCAATCAATCGATTCGAGTCCAACATCTTTCATTAGCTTTTGTGCATGCTTGTCGTTAAATGTTTCATTATGTAATTTACTAACTGTCTTTAAATTTTCTTCAATTGTACCAGGAAGCATAACTGCTTGTTGCGCTACATAAGTTATCTTCGTACGCCAGACTCGTGTATCCATATCTCTGGCCTGAACCCCATTAAAACGGATTTCGCCACTATCGGCATAATCCAATAGTGCGAGCATGCGTAAAAGCGTACTTTTCCCTTGTCCAGATTTACCTAGTAAAGCTATACGCTCCGAACTATCTATAGTAGCGGTTAAATCGGAAAATAAATAAGTACGTTCCGTTTGTGTTTCTGTTTGCCAATAATTTTTCGTTAAGCCTTTCATTTCAAATAAAGCTGTCATACATGCCCTTCCCATTCTTCCCGGAGTAAACCCATTCGAATAGAATCATAGTAAACCCCATCATAATAACGACATTTGCGAAGGCGGGCTTCCATCGTCATACCTAACTTTTCACCGACTTTAATCATGCGTTCATTACCAGACCAAGTTGTATAGCCTACACGCACAAGTGGTAATTCTTTAAACAAATGGGTAATCCACATACGCAGGGCTTTCGTTCCAATACCACCACTCCAATACTGTGGTTCATAAATAACAATACCCATTTCTAACCAAAGTGATTCTTCATGCTCCCAGTAATAGCAAAGCGAGCCTACTAGTTCATCTTCTACATAAATGCCCCACATATCATCTTGCTGAATGAGTTGATCCTTTTTCTCTAGAAATTGCTCTAACGTTTTCGGTTCATAAGGAAAATATGGGGCATCCCATTTTTTCCATTCAGGTGATATTTCTTTTGCACTTAACTCCCAAAGCCGAATAATCTCTTTTTCTACAATGGGTCTTATTGTAATAGCTTGCATTTTCATGACCCCCGTCCTACATGCATATACATAATATTATCACAATTTCGTTCATATGAACCGTATCACAAACATACTTTCTTATGTTAAAGTGTTATACAACAAAAGTATTTTTTTAAAAAAGGAGTGACACAACTTTGGGTGGGAATCAGCAACTACAACGAGGACTTGAACAACGGCATATCACCCTCATGTCATTAGGCGCGGCAATTGGAGTCGGATTATTTTTAGGCTCTGCAACGGCTATTCGATTAGCTGGACCGGCAATACTTGTTTCATACATAATTGGTGGTTTATTTATCTTTATCATTATGCGTGCCCTTGGAGAAATGGCCGTATATAATCCTGTATCTGGATCATTTAGTAGATATGCAAAAGACTATTTAGGACCGCTTGCAGGTTATATCACAGGTTGGAATTACTGGTTTTTATGGGTTGTTACCTGTATGGCCGAAATTACAGCAGTTGGAGTATATATGCAAATGTGGTATCCCGACTCTCCAAGTTGGATATGGGCATTAGCTGCACTTATTATTATGACATTAGTAAACTTAATCGCTGTGAAAGCTTATGGCGAATTTGAATTTTGGTTTGCCCTTATAAAAATTATCGCAATTTTAGCAATGATTTTCGTTGGGCTTGGTGTCATTATCTTTGGATTAGGTAATGGTGGTATAGGTGTAGGCATTAGCAACTTATGGTCTAATGGCGGGTTCGCACCTAATGGTATTACAGGAATTTTAATGTCATTGCAAATGGTCATGTTCGCTTATTTAGGTGTAGAGATGATCGGAGTTACGGCAGGAGAAGCTAAAAATCCGAAAACGGTGATTCCGCGTGCAATCGATACAGTTTTTTGGCGTATTCTTATTTTTTATGTTGGGGCTCTTTTCGTTATTATGTCTATCTATCCTTGGAACGAAATTGGTGAAAATGGAAGTCCATTCGTTTTAATGTTCGAAGCAATCGGTATAGGACCAGCTGCAGGAATTATCAATTTTGTTGTTTTAACAGCAGCACTTTCTAGCTGTAATAGTGGAATTTTCAGTACGGGACGGATGTTATTTAACTTGGCGGAACAAAGCCAGGCATCTCCTTCTTTCAAAAGGATAAATGGAGCTGGAGTACCGGCTAGGGCGGTATTATTTTCTGCTTTATTACTATTATTCGGTGTTCTATTGAATTATCTGGTGCCTGAAAAAGTATTTATATGGGTAACGAGCATCTCAACTTTCGGAGCAGTTTGGACTTGGGGAATTATTCTATTGTCCCAATTAAAATTCCGCAAGACGCTTTCTAAAGGAGAAGTTTCCAAACTAACATATAAGGCATTATTTTATCCACTTGGCTCGTATTTAGCTTTAGCATTCTTATTACTTGTGCTTGGGCTTATGGCATATTTTCCAGAAACACGGATTGCTTTAATCGTTGGTCCTATCTGGATTTTCTTGCTCATTTTTGTATATTATAATAAAGGATTTCATAAAAGATAATTTGATCGATTGAATCGTCAAAAGCCCCTTCATCTCTTACTGATGAAGGGGCTTTGTATAATTACAAGTATCTTTCAAACCAACTAGTAATTTGTTCTAATCGAGTTTGACGTAGATTAGGCAAACCAACTCGAGATAAATTATGATCCGCTTGCGGGAAACGTACAAAACTTGTTTCTTTCCCCATCGCTTTCAACGTAATATACAATTGTTGTCCTTGCTCAATCGGACACCTGTAATCATTTTCACTATGCAAAATCAGCAACGGTGTTTCTACATTCGATGCGTATTTCAACGGAGATGCATTCCAAAGTTTCTCTATATCCATCATATCGGTACCAATTTGCCATGGCGTGAAGTAATACCCAATATCAGAAACCCCATAAAAACTAATCCAGTTTGAGATAGATCGTTGCGTAACTGCTGCTTTAAATCGATTTGTATGACCAACAATCCAGTTCGTCATAAAACCTCCATAACTACCGCCAGTTACACCAAGTCTCGTTTCATCAATCCAGTCGTTATCTGCGAGCACATAATCGAGGCCTGCCATAATGTCCTCGTAATCTCCTCCACCGTAGTCACCGCGTACTGCGTCGACAAATTGTTGACTATAGGAATGACTACCCCGCGGGTTTACATATAACACTCCATATCCTTTTGCTGCAAGCAATTGTAATTCATGAAAAAATGTATTTGCGTACATAGTATGCGGTCCACCATGAATTTCTACGATAAGTGGATACTTTTTACCCTTTTCATAACCTATTGGTTTCATTAGCCAGCCGTGAACTTCCCAATCTTTAGCACCTTTAAATACAATTGCCTCCGGTTCAGAAAGCTCTATCTCTTTTAATAATTCTTCGTTAAAGTGCGTTAGTTGAACTCTTTCACCAGTCGCTAAATTTTGCTTAAATAATTCCCCGGGAAATATTGCGTTACTTATTGTCGCAAGAGAGAATGTGCCTGTCGCATCTATATCATAGCTATACACATGCTCATTTTCCGCTGTCGCAGGATAAACTGCACCATCTAACGATGCAAAATAAAGTCGAACGTCTCCCGTAGTAGACAATTGAAAATATAAATGATTGCCATCTGTCCACACAACATCTGGTGTACTTACACCTTGTTGAACATCCCCACCAGCATAATCTCCCACCGGTGCATCAATTCCTTCTGTTAATATTTGAAGAAATCCTGTGCTTAATTCGTACACATACACTTCTGCATGAGTAGCGTTTTCATATTGTCGATTACTGCCTGTGAAAGCAATGTACTTGTCATCTTTTGAGAAGGCTGCTCCTCCATAATAGCCTTCGTCAGTCGTTAGTGTTGCTTCTTCTTTAGTCTCAATATCTACTAATAATAACGGTTGGCGGAATGTAAAGTCTTGATTTTCTTCCCGGTTAACACCCATTACTAATTTCTTTCCATCATGGGATATAGCTTGTAAATTATAATTGTAGTTTCCTTTTGTAAACTGAGTTATCTCCTGTGTGGCGATATCTATGTATCCAATTTGTTTATATGTCTCTTTGGGTAAAAGGCCAACACCATCTGCATGATACTTCATTTTTTCTACAATATATGCTTCCGGCAATTTTGTTTCTTCTTTTTCCGACTCATCTGTCCATGCTTTTCCTTCTTTTAATGAGGCAGCAAACCATATTTTATGACCGCATGGCGACCAAAGAAAACTAGAAATTCCTTTTTCTACTTCTGTTAACTTCTTTGCTTCCCCACCATTTGCAGAGAGAATATAAACTTGATTGTTCTCTTCACGGTTCGATAGGAATGCAATGTATTTTCCGTCCGCCGACCATTGAGGTGCAGATACACTTTCTTTCTTATGCGTCCATTGTGTTACCTCTGATGTTTCAACGTTCAAATGATATAGATACGCATAATATGTATTATCTTTTTCGTTCATTTCCGTGCGAATAAAGACTGCTTCTTTCCCAGTTGGTGCGATAACTGGGTTTGTAACTGAATGCAAGTTAAATAAATCTTTTGCCTCTAATTTTCTTTTCGTCATTTGTCCATTCCTACCTTTCAAAATGATTCTTTCATATATTTCGACACTCGAAACCTTTTTCCTTCTTTATCGTATAAATTGAAAAGATTAATGGTAAATGATTGAACACGACAAAATAAAAAGGCATCTTTAGAAAGGATAGTTCGCAGAGTATAGGGAAACTGCGCGGTAAAGCTTTATTAGGTATCCGCCGTGATTTTCGCTACATTCGGACGCTTTCCGTGGGGTGAGCGATGAGCCATCATCCGGCAGGAGTCACGCCTGCAGCAAAAATCATTGGTAATATCTTTTTTATTAATGATCGACTTGCTAAAAACAAAAACATCAATAGTTTTTTGACTAAGTAAATCCATTAAATGGCTAAGGGCAACCAAACAGCTGTCGAAAGCAACCAATTCTAGTCTGTGAGCAACCAAATCACTGTTGAGAGCAACTAGTTCTAGTCGAAAGCAACCAAATTACTTCTGAGAGCAACCAATTTTCATAAAACAAGTTTACTTGGAGTGAGACGCCGATATGGATGAACGTTATTTAGGATTACTTTATAAAAAAGCTTCCGCTTGCTCGGCTTTATCGTGTTCAGAGGCCAGTTTGTCGTGTTCGCAGCTCATTATGTCGCGTTAAACCATTTGTTGGCATTTATTAGTTGGAGAACATCTGAATAAGTTTCATTTGTTAAACAGTGACACTGATTAGATAGCGTTATCCTCCATAGATTGTAGCGAAAGGGCGTCGACTCCAGCCGGAATAGCTTGAGCTGAAGACCCTGGACAGAGCGTAGCGAAGGAAGCGACTGAAGCCAAGCCGGCGGAAAGCGTACGCCCTGCAGCGGAAATCTTAGCGGATTCTTCATTCCATTCACTACTTCGCAGTTTCCCTATACGGTTCTTAATATATGATCTGGTATTGCTTATACCTAATGGTAGATAAATGTTTGAATAACATTCATTTCATTATTACCAAAGTCACCAAAAAGCCGCCTCTATCTAGAAGCGGCTACTTTCTTTAATGGACCGTTTGCTCTTTCAATGAACGACGCAAAATTTTTCCAGTCGTGTTTTTCGGCAATTCTTCTAAAAACTCAATTCGTTTAGGAATCTTATATTTTGCTAGTTTTTCCGAACAATACTCCAGCAATTGTTGTTCCGTTAACGAAGGATCTTTCTTCACTACGAATGCAAGAACTTCTTCCCCAAAAGTAGGATCCGGTACTCCGACAACCGCTGCTTCTATAATACTTGGGTGCTCAAATAGAACTTCCTCTACTTCTCTAGGGTATACATTATACCCTCCAACAATAATCATATCTTTCTTTCGATCTACAATATAGAAGTAACCTTCCTCGTCTTGTCTCGCAAGGTCTCCTGTATAAAGCCAACCATTGCGAAGCGTGTTTTCGGTTTCTTCTGGCATTTTATAATAACCTTTCATCACATTAGGTCCTCGGACAATCAGTTCCCCAACTTCTCCAATAGGAACCTCTTCTCCCAATTCGTTTACTACCTTGTTTTCCACATTCAAAATATTAGTCCCGATAGAGCCGGGCTTCCGTTCACGATCAATTGGATTGAAACAAGTTACTGGAGATGCTTCAGATAAACCGTACCCCTCTGATACGCGTACATGGAATTTGTTCTCAAAATTATGAAGTAACGCAACTGGCAGGGAAGACCCACCGGAAATCGCCAAACGTACGCTTGAGAAATCCTCCACTCTATCTTCTGGGTATTGATACAAGAAATTATACATTGTCGGAACTCCTGCAAAAACAGTCGCTTTTTGTTCTTTTGCAATCGTGAATACATCCTGAGGGTTAAATCTAGGAACTAGTAATATCGTAGCTCCCATAAGTAATGGTGCATTCACTACAACAGTTAGTGCAAATACGTGAAAAACAGGAAGCGTTGCAATGACGCGATCATCTGTATTAATACTCAAATACTCTGCTACATCACGTGCATTCGAGTAAATATTATTATATGTAACCATCGCACCTTTTGGATATCCTGTAGTACCTGATGTATACAAAATAATCGCTGTATCATCATCTGACACTTCCACAGCCTTTACTTGTGCTCCAGAAATAGAAAGTAAAGATGAAAACGTTTTCACTCTTGCTTTTAAAGAATCTGAAAGACTAGCTATCTTCTCTACCGTATCCGCTTGCGTTTCACAAATAATATAGTTTTCCACAGTCGTAAATACATTAGCCGCTCTTTCTACTAAAGGTAATAAAGCATCAAGCGCAATAATCACCTTTGCATCACTATTTTTCACAATATAACTTATTTCATCTGGTGTATATATAGGATTTATCGGTACCGCAGTTGCCCCTATACGCATCGTTGCATATAAAGCTATTAAAAAATGTGGTGTATTGCCGAGTAAAAACCCAACATGGTCACCTTTTTCAATTCCCAATGTTCGGAGGCCATGTGCAAATCGTTCTACTGTTTGGTCAAATTCTGCATAAGTCGTATCTTTTCCCATAAAATGATACGCTATTTTTTCCGGATGCATTGAGGCAATTTGTTGAACTTGCGAAGCTAAACCCATTTTCCCATCTCCCATTTTTTATTTGAATGAGTATTCATTCACATCCCCAAATTCATTATATAAAAAAAGTTTTGACAATTCAATCTCAAAAGAAGATTGCATATGACAATCTTCTTTTACTCTTGTATATGGGCAATATATCTCCATCGAATTAAGAAAAAATAAGAGACTTGAATAACAGTAAATACAATTAGCACAATTAACATTTCCATTGCAATCGAAACCGCTGCTAGATCTACCCAAAAGGCTTGTAAAAAGATAAATGAAAATGTACTATGCACCATTGCAAGTCCCCACGGTAAAAAGAATTGTGGAACTAATTGTCGATTTACAATTTTCACTAGTTCTCGATCGGTTACTCCCATTCTTCGAAGGACATCATATTGCTTTTTATCTCTATCTAAATCTGTATAAAGTTTAAAATAGACAAAACTTCCAGCCGCAAGCAAAAGGACTGCTGCTACAAGTAAGCCAGTAAACAATAATAATGCAAACGTTGCACGAATAACAGAAAAATTCAATCCTGGATTCACAAAATAAAACGGATTGGGATTAACTTCTGAAACACCCATCGTTTCGGTCATAATTCTATCTAAATTAGTTCCCACATCTTTAGTTCGCAACCACTCCGATACATGAAATGCATAAAAAGTAGTTTTAGACTCTTCTATACTAAACCCAAATAGTGGTTCCGTTATAAGAGAAAAATCCTCGTCACTAATAATGAAAGCTCTATTTTTTATAGCAAAAGAAGGAAAAATCGAGTGTTTATACATTCCTTTTATTTGGATTGGGATGCTACTTTCTTCGAGTACTGTTTGTTCCTCTCCACTTCGAATATTTTCAAAGTCCACTTGGTTATTCCAAACTAATAGCGCTTCCCCTTGCCTCAAGTCGATTAACGGCAGTTTCAAGGCTACCGCCAAGCTATTGACTTCTGATTCCTTTATCACATTAACTGGCTCATGGGAGTTAGAGGAAGTTTGCTTTTTCACATTAAATTTTACGAGTTCGTAAGACAAGCCTTCCCTTTGAAGCTCCTGCGACAAGTTCATAATATGTGCTTGTTCAAATGGATTGTCCCAATCACTAGCATAGAAAATACTGACGGGGTTCAGATCCCGATACTGTGCTGTAAAGGAAGTGAAGGAAGTTACTACTCCAACAGATAAAAATGCAATAGTCGACACTATCGTCACAACAAAAAACATCCGGGCATTTTCCCTAATTTTAATCGATGCTTCCGCAAACGCGATTAGACGAAATGAATGCCAATAGAGACTTTCCCTTCTCCGGATGATGTCGAGTATATATAACATACTATCTGTGTAAAAGAAATATGTCCCTATAAAAGCCATTAATATAATCAGCAAGCTCATAAATATATTCATATGGAAAATAGAAAAAATTACGAGACCATACGCTACTGCTAACAACCCTAACCCTAAAAAAGCGTTCCCTTTTTTAAACGTAGCGACTTCGTTGTATTTGCCGTCCCCTTTTATAAGCTGGATAACCTCTTTTTTTCGGATGAATACAACGCTACTGATGGAGATGATGATAAATTGAGATAAAAACACTATAATCGTTAAAGCAAAAGGCTTCCACGATAAGTAAAGAGGTAGACTATCCAGTAAAAACAATTCTCGAATAATCATGAAGAAAAATTTAGAGAAAGAAAATCCAAAGAAAATCCCAATCGTAATAGATATAAACCCTAAAATCATCGTTTCTAAAAAAATTAAACGATTTAACTGCTGCCTTTCCATTCCTAAATTTAGCAAAACCCCGAACTCGTGTAATCTAGCTTGTAAAAACGCACTCATTGAATAAAACAAAAAGAACATTGTAAAGATGATCAGAATTGCTTGTGCAACTAGCATTCCACCAAAAGCAATATCTCGTAAAAACTTATCTTCAATATTGGGATGAAACATAAGCATTGAGTACACGAAGAACACCATGACTGAAAATATACTCGCCATAAAAAATGCGGCGTATATTCTACTATTACGAATTACGTTATGATAAGCGAATTGTTGAAAGGTCATTTACATTTCCACCCAATAAAGACAACACATTAAGTATTCTTTGGAAAAAAGTTTGTCTTCTGTCATCTTTATAAATCTCATTGAAGTATTCTCCATCTTTTATAAATAACACTCGATCACAGTAACTAGCCGCTATTGGATCGTGTGTAACCATCATAATGGTCGTTTCACTTACTTTGTTCACTTGTGAAAGAATTTCTAATACATCTTTTGCTGCTTTCGAATCTAAATTTCCGGTAGGCTCATCCGCTAGAATGATACTCGGTTCATGTATTAACGCACGTCCAATAGCTGTTCTTTGCGCCTGGCCTCCTGAAATCTCCGATGGTCTTTTTTCTAAAATAGAAGTTAGGTTAAGATGTTCTGCAATACGTTGTACTTTCGCTTTCATTACTTCCACCGATTGGCCATCGAGCGTTAATGGTAATACCATGTTTTCTTCCACCGTTAGCGCAGGGAGCAAATTGAAATCTTGAAACACAAAACCAAGCTCCCTTCTTCGAAAGAGAGATAAATCGTTTTTAGGGAGCTCTGCTGGTTTTAAGCCGCTAATCGTAATTTCTCCGGATGTTGGTCGATCGATAGTCGAAATAATATTCAATAATGTCGTTTTCCCGCTTCCAGAAGGTCCCATTACTGCGATGAACTCTCCTTTTTCTACTTCAAAGCTTAATTGATTAATCGCTAGATGTGCTACTTTGCCTTCATATACTTTCGTTACTTCCTCCAGTATTAATATGGACATCTTGCCCACCTCGCTTCATAATTTCTTGTCTATCAAACTTAATCGATACGGTTGTCCCTTGTCCTACACTTGATTTAACGTCTATTTCATGCCCTAAACGGCTACAAATTTCCTGTGCCAAATATAATCCCATACCAGTAGATTCGCCAGTTTTCCGACCATTTTCACCTGTGAAAAATGCTTTTGTCACCCTTTTAATATCCGATGCTGGGATACCGATTCCCTCATCTCTAACAGAGAAAATGATTTGCTTCTCCTCGATCTTCGTTTCAAAATACACTTTTTTATTTTTTTCAAATGTATATTTAACTGCATTCGTTACAAATTGTGCAATCACATAACGAATCCATTTTCTATCCGATGTAATCATGCAATCATCCTCCATTGAAATCACTGGAAATAGATGCTTGCCGATAAATAATCGCTTGTTCTCCGTCACAACTTCCTTTACTAATTGCTTTAAATCTATTCGCTCGATTTGCATATCTTCTTCAAAAGTATCCAATCTCGCATTCATTAGAACTGCTTCTAGCCCTCTTTTTAACCGATCCATTTCTTCCATTACACTTTTCGAATCTATTTGTTCATTATTTTGCGCCATCAGTTCAAGAATAGAAATCGGGGTTTTCATTTGATGTACCCAGCTATTCATAAACTGTAAATGCCTATTTTGTCTTGCGTATAAAAGTTGTACTTCCTTTTGATATAAACGATAGATATGTTGTAAGTAATTCTCAACTTGTTTAATTTCGGGAGATTGCGCTGATCGTTGTAAAACAACTTCTAATTGAGTTGGGATAGAGAGAATTTTTTTATAGAACGTATATTTTTTCACAAATAACGTCCCTAAAAAAGTAAGCGTTAATATAATACTAATAACAATGGAATAGACCGCGGTGTCTAAATTTCGAAATCCATCCAACCAGTACAATAACATCACAAATAATACTAACGAAAATTGAAAAATGATAAACAGTAAATGCTCCTTTAAAAATAAACGAAACATATTAAGCTTCCTCCGGACTTAGGTTCAAACGATATCCTGCTCCTCGAACTGTTTCAATTGTAGATATCACACCGTAATCCGCCATTTTCTTTCGCACCCTTGTCATATTGACATTAAGCGTATTTTCATCAACAAATGATTGGTCATCCCATAGTTCTTCTAGTAATTGCTCTCTAGTGACTAGCTTTGGATAATTCTTTAGTAATAATTCAAGAATGGTACATTCTTTCTTTTGAAGTGGAATTTCTTCTTTGGATGTATGTAATTCCATACGTTCCATATAAAGTTGTAATTTCCCTACCTTCACTACACGCTCTTCCTGTTTCGCTGCATACTCACCATATGTTCTTCTTAAATGGCTTTTTATCTTAGCTAGGACGATTTCATAGTGAAAAGGCTTCGTAATAAAATCATCTCCACCATTTTCGAGTGCGAAAACTTGGTCCATCTCACCCGATCTTGCCGAAACAAAAATAATTGGGCAAGTAGTTAGCTGACGGAGTTGACGACACCAATAGTAGCCATCATAAGATGGTAAATTCACATCTAGTAACACAATATGAGGATCGAATGCTGTAAACTCCTCGATTATATGATCGAAATTTTCAATTGTATGTACTTCATAATGGTATTTCCTCAAAGTATCTGCAAGTAGCGATGCGATTTTCCGATCATCTTCTACTACTAACACACGGTGTATCGTCACAAAAATCCTCCTCCGAAATATTATTCTTACCTTATTATATCAAAAAAGAGTCTCCCATACGTTAGTATGTTAGACTCTTCCATCATTACTCACACAAGGCTAGGAGTTAGCAATTCTCTGTTTGCCATACCGACCATTTTAGTAAATAAGCTGTACTAGTTCTTCCTTTGAAATCCCTCCGAAGTATTTAGGGACATCCACCTGCTCCAGTGCTTCTTCAATCGCTTGCTTACTATAGACTTTACCTGTTAATAATTGTTCCACTTCTTTAATATCTCCAACACCAAAGAAGTCACCATAAATATTTACTTCTTCTATAATGCCTTTATTTACTTCTAAGCGAACATCGACACCGCCTGCTGGGAATCGGTGTGAATGCTTCATGTTAAATTTAGGGGATTTACCGTAGTTCCAATCCCATTGTTGATAACGTTCTTCCGAGAGCTTATGAATATTACTCCAATCTTCATCCGTCAGCTCCCAATATTGAATATTTTCTGTTCCACCGAAAATAGAGGAAAGAATTTCAGAACGGAATTGTTCAATTGTCATCGGTTCTGCAAGTAAATCAGCAATATTTGTTACACGACTTCGAATTGATTTGATACCTTTTGACTCAATTTTTTCTTTACTTACTTTTAATGCGGACACAACTGCATCAATTTCTGTATCAAACATTAATGTCCCATGGCTAAACATTCTTCCACGAGTAGAAAACTGCGCATTACCGGAGATTTTTTTACCTTCTGCTAATATGTCATTGCGTCCTGATAGTTCCGCATTAACACCCATTTTATGCAATGCATCAACCACTGGCTGTGTAAACTTTTTAAAATTACGGAAGCTGTCTCCATCGTCTTTCGTTAAAAAGCTGAAATTCAAATTCCCCAAATCATGGTACACAGCACCTCCGCCTGAAAGTCTGCGGACAGGGATTATCCCGTTTTTTTCTACAAAATCTGTATTAATTTCTTCGATTGTGTTTTGGTTTCTGCCAATGATGATAGAAGGCTGATTTATGTAAAACAAAAGAAATGAATCTTTTTCCACATCCATTGTATTTAGTGCATATTCTTCAATTGCTAGGTTAATGCGTGGGTCGGTTATACCTTTATTATCAATAAAATACATGCTGATCTCTCCTTTACTCCTATTTTAACAAAAAACGAATTAATGTGTTGACAAAAGATTCTGTGTTATATTACAATGTATTTAACTTAACCAGTTATATAACAGATGGAGGTGGAACAACTATGTTAGAAAACGTACTTGAATTTTTCCGTAACCTGCCTAAAAAGAATTGCGCTACATGCGGCGAAACCATCGAAGAACAACATGAGTGCTATGGAAATCACTGCGACAAATGCAGTAATCTTTAATTTCATCAAAAAAGCCAACTAGATACTCCCCTTTCTAGTTGGCTTTTTTTAATTTTTAAAAGTAAAATACGATATTGCATTCATTTATATAGGGCGTTATATAGAGGAAACTGCGCGGTAAAGCTTTATTAGATGTCCGCCGTGATTTTCACTCCAGTCGGGCGCTTTCCGTGGGGTGAGCGATGAGCCATCCCCTCCGCTTTGGGCGTCGTTGGAATGTCTCATTAGCCCACCAGAGGAACGAAGGCTAAGGTCGCCACATCGTGTGGCAATGCCTTCGAAACCAACATCCTGTTGGCCTCCACAGGAGTTGCCGCCTGTAGCGAAAATCAATGGTAATTTCTTTTTATTTATGATCGACTTGCTGAAAACAAAAACATCAACAGTTTTTGACTAAGTAAATCCAAAAAATGGCTAAGGGCAACCAACAGCTGTCGAAAGCAACCAGTTCTAGTCTGAGAGCAACCAAAAGTCTGTTGAGAGCAACTAGTCTAGACTGAAAGCAACCAAATTACCCCTGAGAGCAATCAATTTTCATTAAACAAGTTTACTTGGAGTGGGACGTCGATGACTACTTCGCAGTTTCCCTATATAGCTCCTATTAACTTCTTGAATTTAAATAGAAAAAGCGCTTATCTCTCACATCAAAGATAAGCGCTTTTTATTATGCTTCTGCTGTTTGTTTTGAATGACGTTTTTTGAATATAAGCATGAAATAGCCAAATGTTAAGACTAGACATACTACCATAAATCCGATTAGTACACCGTTGCTCGCCCATAGGTTACTCATATTTCCTGTAGAAATAGCCGCTTTAAAGGCTTGAACAGAATAAGTCATCGGCAAGAGTTTATTAAATATTTGTAATGGCTGTGGAATCAGTTCCAGTGGGAATGTTCCAGCACTTGTCGTTAATTGAAGGATTAAAACAAGAATTGCCAAGAATCTTCCGGAATCACTTAGAACAGATACAAATAGTTGAATCAACGCTAAAAATGTAAAGCTTGTAATAATCGCTGTTAGGATGAACATACCTACATTTTGAGTTTCTAGCTTAAGCGCAAATAATGCGATCGCTACGACGATTAAGGATTGAATAATACCTACAACCCCAAGTACAGTTACTTTACTTGTAAACCATGCTGCTCCATTTGTAGGTTTGATAGCTGGTTGTACAAGTGGGAATACGATCGAAATTAGTAATGCTCCAACGAATAGACCAAGTGATAAGAAGTAAGGAGTGAATCCTGTACCATAGTTAGGTACTCCATTGACAGCTTCTGTATCTACATCTACTGGAGAGGAAATCATATCAAATGTATCATCATTTGCACTTACGTCTCCAACTTCTTTACTTGCATCTTGTAAGCGAGTTTTCAATGTATCTGTACCATCGACCAATGCTTTTGTACCGTCCGCTAGTTTAGTCGATCCAGCTGCAAGTTCTCCTGATTTTTCTGCTAGCGTTCCTGTTCCCTTTTGTAATTGTGTAGAACCGTTTGCTAACTGATTAAGACCACTAACCAAGTTTGTTGAACCTGTGTATGCCTGCCCTATACCAGTATTAAATTCTTTCATTTTTGCTGCTAGTGTATTTGTTCCTGTTGCTAAACTAGAAGAACCTTCTACTAATGCCGCAGATGACTCATTTAGTTTTGCAACACCTTGCCCTGCTTGTGTATATCCTGCACTTAATTGTGCAGCTCCATTATGAACTTGAGCTGTTCCATCAGCTAATGCATTTGCTCCACCAGCAAGCTTTTCTAATCCGGCTGACACTGACGAACTTCCATTTTCTAATTGTTTCAGTGTTTCCGTTAATGCTGCTGCTTGTTCTGCTGGAAGTGTAGCACTTATTTGTTCCATTTGACTTGCTAACGCTTTAATACCAGTAGTTACTTGAGAAGCCCCTTGTGATAATTGGTTTGCGCTATCGTTTAAAGTTGCAGAACTACTTTGCAACTTCGCTAATGATTCGATTAAAGCTTTTTCTTTCTCACTAAGTAGTTGATAGCTTTCATTTAATTTTGCAACGCCTGCAGTATAGTCGCTAATACCTTCTTTTAATGAGCCTGCACCTGTTGCTGTTTGGCTTGCACCATCCGCTAACTGAGTGGACCCGTCAGCAAGTTTAGCTATTCCGTCATTTAGCTGAGTAGAGCCTTTCGCTGCTGATTGAATACCATTTACTACTGTATCTGTACCATCTTGCAGTTCAATTGTGCTGCTTGCCAGTTGCTCTAAATAGCCTTTTAAATCGCTAGCACCGTTATCTATTTCTGAAGCACCATCTTTTAATTGACCAGCACCATCTGACGCTTCGGCAAATCCATCACCAATTTTAGTAATCGAATCAAAAAGCTGTTCTGCGTAAGTCGAAGTGACTTCTTTGTTCACCTCTGCACGAATACGATCCATGGCAGTTCCACCAATTTGAGACGCTAGGAAATTGTATCCTTCGTTTGCTTTGTACGTGATTACCATTTTTTCTGGCTGTTCATCTAGTAATGTTGTCGCATGTTGTGAAAAGTTTTCTGGAATTTCGATGAGCAAGTAATAATCCTGATTTTCTAAGCCTTGCTGTGCATCTTTTTTCGACACAGATATAAAATTGAATTGCTCACTATCCATCAATTTATCCTGTAACGTCTCACCAAGCTTAAGTTCTAGTCCCTCCATTTGTGCACCTTCATCTGAATTGACGATTGCTACAGGTAAATCACTTAAGCTTGCATATGGATCCCAAAAAGCCCATAAGAACATTCCTGCATACAAAACAGGAATAAATAAAACAGCAATAATCGGAATCAATAATTTTCGATTCGTCAATATCGCTTTCCATTCTGCTTTTATCATTCTATCTTCCTCCTAAAACTATTTGACCGAATCACTCATTCGGTCATTTATTATCAAAAAAATAAGTCTCAAACTAAGAGACTACGAAAAATTGTTTCTTGAAAAAAGTTTGCGATTTCTACTTCGGGTAATGATTCGTCATGCGTAACATTCCAATCATTAATAAAAGCAAGATACGCCTTAAACAATAGATATGCTACAAGTTCGCTATTTATTTGTCTCAATTCACCCTTTGCTACATACTTATCAATCTTCTCTTTAATGAATGTAACAATCGCTTGCTCCGTTTCATGTAGCATTTGTTTAGCAGCTGGTGTTCTCCAATCTTTTTCCTCATCCACAATTTTGGCATATAGTTGATGAGTTTCTCGGAATTCCAGCATTTTCATCAAAGCAGCATGGGCATTTTCTTGAAAAGAAGCACCTTCTTGAATAGCATCTGTTGCCTCCTGCTTCATCTCACAAATCATTTTCCGTACAATTTCTTGAAAGAGCACTTCTTTATTTTCAAAAAAAGTATAGATCGTTCCTTTACCTACATTTGCGATTTTTGCTATTTGCTCCATCGTGGTAGCTTTGTAACCGAACAGCGAAAAAGATCTAGTAGCAGCTTCTAAGATTTCTTTTTTGCGATCCATTTGGCAACCCTCCATATTCCACTATAAAAATGACCAGAAAACCATTTCGGTCATCTAGTCATTATAATACTCCTAACATATTCTTTTTGCAAGCATTTCTTAATGACCGTTGTGCATTGTATCATCACTTTCGTCTGGTAATACTTTACTCAAGTCTGGACTCCCAACTGTCAGCTTTTGTTTTGGCATTGTATGGAGACCCCTTGCAGTAGTGTGAGCAAACATATAATAGACCCCGTCATGATCAAATGTATGATTTGCTTCATATACACCATCTTTTGTTAACGTCCCTTCAATCATTTTCCCTTCATCACGTAAACCGGATTCCCACACTTCGAATTCTACCTTATCTGCATCGTCAACTGCTTCTTCCCCTTGAGTTACCTTGGCAGATAAAACAACTTTCTCTCCTACTGCTAATTGTTCAGGAGTTTGTATTTGTACAACAATCTCTTGAAAAGTCGTTTCTTCATGATTTGTATGACTCGCCTCTTCTGCTCCACAACCTGTTAACACCATTGCTGCTAATGTAAAAGTCCCTATCCATTTTATCATTCGAATAAATCCTCCCAAATTGGTAATGTAATATATACAGTAGTTCCTTTTCCTACTTCACTTTCAAAAGCAAGTTTACCATTTTGCACATCTACTAGTTGCGCAGCAATGGACAACCCTAATCCTGTTCCACCATCTGATCGGCTTCTCGCCTTATTTACACGGTAAAAACGTTCCGTTATATGAGGCAAGTGCTCCTTTTCGATTCCACATCCTTCATCTGTAATTTGAATAATCGTTTCTTTTTTCATTGTTTTATTCGAAATAACGATTTTGGACATGTTCGATGAATATCTAATAGCATTTTCTAAAATGTTAATAAGCACTTGCTTTGTTTTTTGTTCGTCTACACATAAAATCGTTTCTTCGTCTATTGAAATAGCAAACGTTATTTCCTTTTCGTTAGCGATCGGTTTTACAAGCTGTATGACCTCCCGAATTGTTTCTGCTAAAACGAGTGGACCAGTTTCTACCTCTTCTAACGTTTCTGATCTTGCTACAGTCAACAAATCATTGGTCAACTTCTGCATACGATTTGCTTCTCGTACGATAAGATTGTATATTTCTGGTTTTTTCTCTTCGGGTATTAGATTTTGTTCAAATGCTTCTCCATACCCTTTAATATAACTAATCGGTGTGCGAAGTTCATGAGAAACGACAGAGAGAAAGTTGCGCTTCTTATCGTCTTCCTGTTGAATAGATGTGGCCATTTGGTTAAAACTTTGCGCTAAATCCCCTACTTCATCTTGAGACTCCACTTTCACACGTGTATCATACTTTCCGGCAGCCATATCTAATGCAGCTTCGTTTAATATGGCTAAAGGTTTTAGCACTCTTTGCAAACTCTTCAGGCTAATATATGCCAAGCAAATTAATAGAAGAGAAACAATTGCAATTAAAAAAAGTACATCACTAGATGCCATTTCAGCAATTTTCGTTAAAGGCACATATATATAAATAATTCCTTCTAATCTATTCTCATCAACAAGTGGATAAATAACCGACACTACCTCCCGGTCAAATCGCTTTTCATACCCACGTTTTGTTAGTGCATTTCCATTTATTAGTTCGACTCGTTCTTCTGCTCCGATTAATGTATCATAATCAATATCGAACGGTAAACACGCGCTAAGCTCTCTCGGATTACGCACCGTAAATACTTCCATATCTGAAAAACGATTATAATCTTCGGTTTGTTTAATAAAATCATCCGTTACGACTCCGCCATCGTAGGTACGCTGCAAATTCTCTGCAACTTCTTTCATAGTAGCTTCTGTATGCTGCACATAAAGCTCCTCATATAAAAAATTCGTAAAGATGACTAAAAAAACTATCGTCGTTGTGATAAATACAAGTAACAACATCCAAATTTTAACCGATAGTTTTTTCATTTTCTTACCTCAAAACGATAACCAATACCCCAAACGGTTTCAATGTATCTTCCTGCGACAGTACCAAGCTTTAATCGAAGCGTTTTGATATGTGTATCTACTGTCCGAGTCCCGCCTTCATAATCTAGCCCCCAAAGTCTTTCTAAGAGCTGCTCCCTTGAGAACGCCACCCCTTCATTGTCCATAAATAAATGAAGCAGTTCATATTCCTTCAGTGTAAGATTGATTTTTTTACCACTACTTAATATTTGTCTGCCAGCAGGATCATTTACTAAGATTCCTTTTGTGATCTTTACATCTTTCGTTTCTTTCCCCATTCTTCTTAAAAGAGCATCTATTCTCGCTATTAGTTCAATCGCCGTAAACGGTTTAATGACATAATCATCCCCACCTAGTTTAAGCCCTTTTACTAAGTCTGTTTTTGCATCTAATGCGGTGAGAAAAATGATTGGTATTGATGAAAACTCTCTTAATTCCTGGCACACTTCAAAACCACTTTTCCCAGGCATCATGACATCGAGTAGTATTAAATCAATCGATATTGAATGAACCATTTGTATGGCTTCTTCTCCATTTTCAGCATGCAACACATCAAAACCACTTTTTTGCAAATGCAATTCAATTAGTTTGCGCATCTCCAGTTCATCATCTACTACTAATATCGTTGTCATTTGCTAACCTCCCTTACGACTAACTGAAATGGTCCTTTACCCACTTGAAGCTTATTTGTTACTTTGCCCGATTTTATAAAGTATAATTGATGATCATCATATCCTGCTAGTACAATGTTGTCTCCAAATGTTGCGATAGAAAATGGGTTTGCACCTGCTTTCATTGAAGCTAGCACCTCTCCCGTTTTTGAAATCTCATAAACTGTGCTGCTTCCATGACTCACCGCAAAAATATGTCCATTTCCCGCTTTCGTCATATGAATCGGCATCATCGGTGCTTCTATCTCACCGAGCAACTCTCCAGTTTTAATATTATATCTTTTAATAACTCGATTAGGACTACTACCAGCCCCATGTCCACCGAGCCATAGTTCGTTTCCACTCACTAAAATCCCATGCGAGGAATTAGGAATCTCCCATTTCGTTTTTTCCTTTAAATTTAATGAAAAGATCGAAAGAATTTCATCTTTGAAGTTCACTACATACAGATCACCGTCATGCGCAATCATCGACATCGGATAATTACCGGTAGCTGCTTCTGCTAGAAGTTCTCCTTTCTGATCGAAAAGAGAAACAGTATTTTCTTTTCCATTTGCTATGTAAATATTTTCTTCATAGGCGTAAGCAAAGGTTGTTCCTTCTCGTACATCCAGCGTTGCCAACTGTTTCCCCGTAGACAATTGAATAAGTACCGCTTCCTCCAACGTAAATCCATATAGTAATAATAGGTCATCTGACACTAATGTAAATCCTGTATATGCTGCATCCAGTTGCCAACTTTCCATCACTTCTTGCTCCTCGGAGATGAAATCTATCGTTCCCTCTACCACATTTAAGCTTGCAACAAATTTTTCGGATGGATCAATAGATGGCAACGAGGGCTTTCCACACGCACCCAGCAAAAACAAGACGAACAATATACTTAGCTTTTTCAACTCCCCACCCCCTAAAACTATTTTACCGAATACGTGTGAAGAAAGTTTGAAATTCGATTAAAGATAAGAGCAAACTCTGGGTAAAATATCCTTTTACAACTAAATACTCAATTTTTACAACTAAACTCCTCGAAATTCCAACTAAAACCGGTATTTTTCCAACTAAATGAAATCTCCAAGAAGTAATACCGAAAAATAGCTTTTGGGAGAAGAAAATGCATGCGGAAAATGGATAAAATATCCTTTTACAACTAAATGCTCAGATTTTACAACTAAACACCCTGAAATTCCAATTAAAACCGCTGTTTTTCCAACTAAATTAAGTCCTTACGAGAAAATCCCCAAAAATCTCCTGGGAATAGTCTTGAAGGATAAGAAAACAGCAGGAGTTCGTGGAAAAATATCCTTTTACAACTAAATACTCAATTTTTACAACTAAACTCCCCGAAATTACAACTAAAACCTCCGTTTTTCCAACTAAACTAAGCTTCCACAAAAAAATCTCCAAAAGCCAAGTAGAAGTAGCTTTTGGAGATTACATTTTTCTATTAATTACGCACGAAGCTGTTTTAACACAACATCGGCCATCGCATCGATGAATAATGGCTGATCATTTGGCATCGCTGGGCGTACATATGTAGCTCCAATTTCATCACACACAACTTTACACTCATAATCGTTATCGTATAGTACTTCTAAATGCTCTGCTACGAAACCAACCGGCGTGTACACAAAAGTTGTATAGCCCTTTTCTTCGTGTAATTCCCGAGTTAAATCTTGTACATCTGGTCCAATCCATGGCTCTGGAGTTTGTCCAGCACTTTGCCAACCAACCGCATAGTTTTTCACACCTGCTGCTTTTGCGATTAAATCTGCCGTCTCATTTAACTGATCTGCATATGGATCTCCCATAGCAAGAATTTTTTCAGGAAGGGAGTGGGCAGAAACGATCAAACAAGCTTTTTCTCTTTGTTCTTCTGACATTGCTGCAAATGCTTCGCTTACTTTTTCATTCCAATATTGGATGAATTTTGGCTCATCATACCAGCTTTCCACAGAAGTAATCGTTAAATTTCCTAATTTCTCTGCTTCTTCCTTGATTCGACCATTATAAGATTTAATCGAGAATGTAGAGAAATGTGGCGCCAATACGATAGAAACCGCTTCTGTAATGCCGTCTTTATGCATTTGCGCTACTGCATCTTCTAAATAAGGCTCAATATGTTTTAATCCAATATATAGCTTGAATTCGATTTCATCTTGCACTTCATTTAAACGCTTGCAAAGACCTTCTGCTTGATTTTGCGTTATTTTCGCAAGTGGGGAAATACCTCCGATTGCCTTGTAACGACCGGTTAAGTCCGCTAGTTGTTCCTCACTTGGCTTTCTGCCATGGCGAATATGCGTATAGTAACGTTCAATATCTGCTTCTTCGTACGGAGTGCCATATGCCATTACTAATAATCCCATTGTTTTTTTCATCATTGTCACCTCAAAAAGTTTAGTTAGACTTTGCTGCGATGAGTTCGCGGCTATATTCATGTACAAATGTTGTTAAACGTTTTAATGTATCGGGATTCACTTCAGGGAACACACCGTGACCAATATTAAATATATGACCTGGCTGTGCTACCCCTTGCTCAATAATAAGCTTCGCACGTTTTTCAATTTCCGCCCAGTCTCCGATTAAGTAAGATGGATCCAAGTTTCCTTGAAGAGGTTTTGTCAATCCTTTTGCACGTGCTTCCTCGATCGATAAACGCCAATCCAGTCCAACTACATCTACCGGAAGATCATGCCATTCATTTGCCAAATGACTTGCACCAACACCAAAGGTAATTAACGGTACACCTAGCTCACGAAGTTCCGTAAAGATTCTTGTCATCACAGGTTTAATGAAAATACGATAATCTGCTACATTCAAAGCACCTACCCACGAGTCGAAAATCTGAATCGCTTTCGCTCCGGCTTTTACTTGTGCTTTAATATAAACGATAATCATATCTGCAAGTTTATCCATTAATGCAAACCAAGCTTCTGATTCAGAAATCATGAACGCTTTTGTTTTGTTATAGCTTTTTGATGGTCCACCTTCAATCATATAACTCGCAAGTGTGAATGGTGCTCCAGCAAATCCGATTAATGGAACATTCAACTGTTCAGTTGTTAACAATTTTATCGTTTCTAATACAAAAGGCACATCATCTTCTGGAGATAAATCTCCAAGATTATTTACATCTTGCACTGAGCTTATTGGATTTGAAATTACTGGACCTACACCTGCTTTTATCTTCACATCTACACCGATTCCAGGAAGTGGAGTAACAATATCTTTATACAGTATCGCTGCATCCACATTGTAATTTTCTACCGGCAAACGTGTAACATATGCACATAATTCTGGTTCGTGCGTAATTTGTTCTAAAGAATACTTTTCTTTTATTTTTCTATACTCAGGTTGGGATCTTCCTGCTTGCCTCATATACCAAACTGGAGTGTGCTCAACCTCTTCTCCGCGGGCTGCACGAAGAAGTGTATCATTAAAAGTAGTCATTCAAAATTCCTGCCTTTCTTCTACTTACGATCATTTTTCCAATATACGTCTTCACTATAGTCGTTCTATTTCCTATTGTATAGGTATATAGTGTAATTGTCATAAATTTGTCCTGATTCCTCTTTAAAATTGGATTCAAAGGTTTTTAAATTTGCAATTAGGGGAAAAGTAATAGAAATAAACAAATTTAGGAGGTATTTACATGAATTTATATATTACTTCAGGAACACCTGAATTTATGGAATCCATAAAAAAGAAACATCCCCATGAGCAAATATACGCATTGCATGGAATAGGTAATTCTGTACTCATCCATGAAACTGACAAAAAATCTGTTTTTCAAGCTCCTAGAAAATATGAAATTATTGAGGCTTCTGGACAATTCTCCAAAAAGGGCTATTTCGCTATACAAAACATTCCCCTTTCAGACGAAGGCAAACCCATTTTCGAATATAAATATACAAATTTATCGCCAACCCTTGAATCTGAGCCAGGTTTTATCGCATTACGTGTATTAAAACCAATCAAATCAGACACTTATATTATTTTAACAGAATGGTCTGGTCCAAACAGCTATGAAGTTTGGGCAAAATCTCACCAAATGAATTTTGACGACATTGCCGATAAACAGCAATTCTTCACAAGTGCCCCTTATGTATCTACTTATTCATCGACAAATGAAGAAGACTAAATTAAGTAACTTGTGCCTATTCCTATTGCAATCTAAATATTTACTTTAATAATAGAAAACATGCAATGGTTTGCACCGCAATTGCGGTGCAAACCATTGCATGTAAAGAAAGATATAGGATAGTTCAATGAATTGTGCCGTACTTCGTATTACTTTTAAACAGTTCTAAATTATTTCCTAAATATTTATAAATCCTTCTAAATAAGCTACAGCTTCTCCAGACATTTTTACCGTTTCACCTAAATCTGTACAATACAGTTTTCCACCTCGTTCTGATAATTGCATTGCGATAAGCTCGCTTTTATTCAACTTATTCTTCCAATATGGAATTAGCGTACAATGAGCAGAACCGGTAACTGGGTCTTCATCTACCCCAGCATTTGGAGCGAAAAATCTTGAGATGAAATCCACTTCTTCTCCTTTAGCTGTTGCAATTACACCAAAACCATCTAATTTTTTTAGTTCTTCCATGTTTAATTTGAGTTCCAAAACATCCTGCTCTGTATCAAATACCGCCATATAGTCCCTCGACTTATAAACCTCTTTTGGTACTTTACCTAAACCTTTAATAAGTGCTTCTGGTATATCGCATTTTTCTCCTTCTCTAGAAGGAAAAGCTAACGTAAAGAGACTGCCTTCTTTAGATACTTCTATTAATCCACTTTTTGTAGTAAATTTTATATTCTTTAAATTATTATCTAAATAAGTAGATATGACATAAGCTGATGCTAATGTTGCATGTCCACATAGGTCTATCTCTCCTTTTGGGGTGAACCATCTCAACTCGTATCCATTATCCTTTATAACAAAAAAGGCTGTTTCAGATAAATTATTTTCTGCTGCCACCTTTTGCATTAACGCATCTTCTATCCAATAATTTAACGGACATACCGCTGCCGAATTCCCTTTAAATTGTTCATTTGTAAACGCATCAATCTGATAAATTGGTATTTTCATCTACATTGTCCCCTTCGTTATTCATATAAATTAATTGTACTCTTTACAGGTTTCTTCATAAACCTTGTATTTATCTAAGTATAAACTTCAAGAAAAGATGATGAAATTACAAAGTAGCAGATAAACAACGCATCTCAGTTAAAATTGTTTATAATCGACCAAAATTGAATTTAAAATATACACACATACTAGCTATTGTACAATTATTCAAGCCCCAAAAATGTGCACGAAGAAATGGAAAATATCAATCTACCCAACTAATAGTCTTCTTTTTTGTTATAATGAGAAAAAGATAAATGGAGGCTAAGATTAATGACAAAAGAATTAACAGAAAAATTAGATAGTGCATTTGAAGAGATGGTCGAAATCCGTCGTTATTTACATATGCATCCCGAAGTATCATTTAAAGAAACAAAAACTGCTCAATATATTCAAGATTTTTATACGAATTTAGATATACCATTTGAAGCAAATGTTGGAGGAAATGGTGTTGTCGCAAGAGTCAAAGGCGCTTTACCTGGTAAAACAGTTGCACTTCGAGCTGATTTCGATGCACTACCTATTCAAGATGAAAAAGATGTTCCTTATAAATCTACCGTAGACGGTGTTATGCATGCATGTGGGCATGATGGCCATACCGCAACCCTCATGATACTTGCACGTACAATCAATGAATTAAAAGAAGAGTTAGCTGGAGAGTATGTATTTATTCATCAGCATGCAGAAGAATATGCACCAGGTGGAGCAAAACCTATGATTGAAGCGGGATGTCTAGAAGGTGTCGACGCTATTTTCGGTACGCACCTATGGTCTTTATTCCCTCTTGGATCTATCGAATATAAAACTGGTCCAATTATGGCGGCAGCGGACCGTTTTGAAATTACGATTCAAGGGCAAGGTGGACATGGAGCGAATCCTCATCAGTCAAAAGATGCAATTGTTGTTGCCTCTCAACTTGTCGTAAACTTACAGCAATTAGTAGCAAGAAGAGTAGACCCAACTCAATCTGCAGTTCTTTCTGTTGGTTCTTTTGTTGCTGAAAATGCTTTTAATATTATTGCAGACAATGTAAAACTAGCTGGTACAGTACGAACTTTTGATGCAGATGTAAGGGATTTAATGGAGCGTGAATTAGAACGTGTAATCGAAGGTACTTGCCTTGCTGCTGATTGTACATATACGTTCAAGTATACTCGTGGGTATCCACCAGTTATTAATCATAAAGAAGAAACTGAGTTTTTAGCAGCAGTTGCAAAGGATATACCAGGTGTAGAACTAGTAAAAGAGTCAGAGCTTCTAATGATTGGCGAGGATTTTGGTTACTATATGGAAGAGATTCCTGGTACGTTTTTCTTTACTGGTGCAATGCCAGAAGGACAAGCTTATCCACACCATAGTCCAAAGTTTGACTTCGACGAACGTGCAATGCTCACTGCAGCTAAAACATTAGGAACAGCTGCTATCCAATATCAAACGAAATAACAAAAAGGCTGTCGATCGACAGCCTTTTTGTTATTTCTTACTCATTCGAATAGTTAGCTCTGAAACAATGTAAACAGCAAGTGGTATTAAGAACAATTGTAGCGTGAACTCACCTTGCACTAATACTACGATAAGTACCAAAATTGCTTGTACGAATTGAATCATACGCATTAACTTATTGACTGCCCATTTCCTAGCATTCGAATCTATCGGAAACAACTGATCCATTCGAAACTCATGTCCTGATAACAAAGCATGTCGTAGCTGTACAACTGTTGCAAATGCAAGCGCACTTGAGAAGATAATCGCAACGATTGGAAACGGAATAAAAAACACACCAATAACCGATATAGCTGTAAGTCTTACCCACAAGTAGAAATAATCATTTGTACGGATAAAGGTCCGCAATACTAAATATAGCTGACTATTTTTTTGCGCATATGGGACAAAACTATAAACAATATCCAGCCATTTTCTTCTTTTTGTCATGCCTCGTATATGAGGAACATCGGTAAAATAATTCGCAAATCTGTAAAAACGCATCATTCTGGATTGTTCCACTCCGATAAAATGATCGAACGGAAATGGTACTTCTTGCTTTTTCTTCTGCCAAACGAATGTATAAATCAGTTGAATCATAACAACCACGATTAAAAATAAATAGTCTCCACTCAATAAGAAATAGAGCGCCGCAAATAACAGAAGAAAACGTATGAAACGGTCAACCCAAACTTGTTTACCATTTGAAGCAAACCGATAATTAAATTCCGTATGAATACTCCAATACTTCATCACAAGAATAAAGACGAACAAAGATAAAATTTCTTCTTTTGTAGCACCGGCAACTTTCGTAAGTAACGGTATAGTAACAATAAAAGTCGCAAGCGATAGAAAAATAGACGAAAAGTAAGTCCATCTCAGTGCAAGCTTGAAATATTCCTTCAGTTTCGTTTCTAAAGGTAAAAAGTAAACACTATCTGCGTGCTTCATAAGTGTAGCCGGAGAACTTATCGCCAACAAAATACTTAAAATGAATGCTACAACTAAAAAAGCGGGAAAATCTTTCGGAGCTGTATTAAGCCACTCACTGTACGTATATCCACCTGCACCTAGGACGAAAACAATTACAATCGCTATATGCCCAGTGAAAATATACTTTAAGTATTTTTGTAATTCATTTATATAATAGACAAAACGTTTACCCCATATTTCACGCAAATTGTTCATCTTGTTGTTCCTTCGTCATTTCGATATATAGATCGTCTAATGTCGCATATGGTTTGTTAAAAGCAACTCGTAAATCATCCATTGTTCCTTGTGCACGTATTTTCCCATTATGCAAAAGAAGAATGCGATCGCAATATTTCTCTGCTGTCGATAAAATATGTGTCGACATAAGAACAGAGGCCCCTTCGTCTTTTCGTGCCTTCATTTGATCAAGTAGCGATTGAATACCTAATGGATCTAAACCTACAAAAGGTTCATCAATGATATATAAATCGGGATTCACTAAAAAAGCACACATGATCATTACTTTTTGACGCATTCCTTTTGAAAAGTGCGCTGGAAACCAATTCAATCGTTTTTCCATTCGAAACTCTTTTAATAGAGACTCTTTTCTTGCTTCGAATACGGTTTGTTCTAAATTATAGGCCATTGCAGTTAGCTCTAAATGTTCTTTTAATGTTAACTCATCGTACAATACTGGCGTTTCCGGTATATACGAAAAAGAAGTTCGATACGTTGCTGGATCCTCTTTTAGCGATTTTCCGTTAAGTAGAATTTCTCCCTTTGCAGCGTTCATCGTTCCTATTATGTGTTTAATCGTAGTACTCTTCCCTGCTCCATTTAATCCTATTAACCCAACTAGCTCTCCTTTGCCAATAGAAAAAGTTAGATCATGTAGCACTGGCTTCCTTGTATAGCCACCTGTTACGTTAGTTAGTTCTAATACTGTCATCTCTTGCACCTCATCTCTTCTAAATAGTTTATCAAAACCTGTACGAAAAATCTTCTTTAAGTTGTCCTATTATATGCTAAACTATTGGTAACAATGAATAGGAGGTTTTTCCATGAGTGAATGTATTTTTTGCAAAATAATTGACGGTTCTATTCCAAGTGCGAAAATTTATGAGGATGAGCACGTATATGCCTTTATGGATATTCAGCCACTTACAAAAGGACATACGCTCGTTATTCCAAAAAGTCATAAAGAATATGTATATGATTTAACCGAAGACGAAGCGAGTAATCTATTTAAAGTAGTTCCAAAGATTGCTTCTGTTTTAAAAGAAACATTTGGACCTGTTGGCATGAATTTGCTCAATAATAATGGGGCACCTGCTGGACAAAGTGTTTTCCATTTTCACTTACACTTTATACCACGTTATGACCAAACGGATGGTTTCCGAGCTACATGGCATACAAAAGAAAAAACCTTCACATCAGAAGTAATTCAAGATTTAGCAAAAGAATTAGCTGAAAAACTGGCAAACTAGTTATTGCAATTACAGGAAAAAAGACTTACAATCAGGAGTAAGATTCTTGCTAACGATCAAGAGGATACGTTAGAGGAATTTTAACAAATCGAGCTTAGAAAAGCTGAGGAGAGATGAGAATTGAATACGAAAAATTTAGTATTAATGTCCCTATTAATAGGGGTCGGTGCTGTGCTTTATATTATTATCCCAGGATTTAATGGTGGGATGAAACCAGACTTCATGTTAACGATGATGTTTATAGGCATCCTTTTGTTCCCTGAAGTAAAAAGTGTATTTCTACTTGGTGTTTCAACAGGTGTAATCTCTGGATTATTTTCTACATTCCCAGGTGGATTTGTGCCAAATATTATTGATAAATCGGTAACAGCGTTTGTCTTCTTTGGATTAGTACTATTACTTACTAAATTTGCTAACAAATTACCTGTAGCTGTAGTTCTTACATGTGTAGGAACACTTGTATCAGGTACCGTATTTTTATCATCTGCGATTTTTGTTTTTGGAGCAGGTGCTGCATTTGGTGAATTATTTGTTTTAGTTGTTCTTCCAGCAATCGCGATTAATGCAGTAGCATTTTTTATTATCTATCCGATTATCGGCAAACTGGTTAAACGCTCTAAATTTGAAACAGCACTTACAGCTTAAAATTACTCGCTTTCCTTTTCTTGAGGAAAGCTTTTTTTGTTTTGATTAATATGTTTTAATTAGGTTATGAAAAGGAATAATATAATACATAAGGGGTGAATATAAATGAAAATAGTGCCATTATTTTTAGGGATTGCAACGGGCGTATTAGCTGGGGCTACTACTGTATTGTTATCCACTCCAAAGTCGGGTAGTGAAGTACGTGTTTCCTTAAAATCGACTTCAACTGATTTTCGGGACAAATTGTCTGATATAAAACTTCAATTGCAAGATGTAAAAAATTCTATTCGCACTCTAACAAAAGAGTCGAAAGAAGTTATCCCAGAGGCAATCGAAGAGATTAAGGCAGATGTGGAGCAATGGAAAAATGAAACTGCCCCACTACAAACAAAACTTCAAGAAGAAATTTCCGCTATTCAATCAGCGATCGAAGAAATGGAAAAAGCATTACCAAAGAAAAAAGAGGCTCCTGTCAACTAAGCTCATTTTCCAATATAATAGGACCCTTGTTGTTTACTCTTAAAACAACAAGGGCCCTATTTTTATGGCCATAGAAGTTGAAAAGCCGAATAGTTAAATAACCCATTGTTCCTATATATTATGTGTCCTACTTTATAGGGGCCTTAATATTTTTCTATTTTTTATAATATGAACTATCATTTTTTTTCGATAATATGTATTCAGTTACATACTTTCTTGCTATAATGTTTGAAAGATTATAATAGAGAAAGAAGGTATACATATGAATGAACAGTTTTATACGATGAAAGAAGCCATGATCTATAGTCAGCGTATTGCACAACTATCAAAAGCATTATGGAAAGCTGTAGAAAAAGATTGGCAAGCATGGATAAAACCTTATGACTTGAATATTAATGAACATCATATATTATGGATTTCTTATCATTTAGAGGGCGCTACCGTATCGGAAGTAGCAAAATTTGGAGTAATGCATGTTTCAACTGCTTTTAATTTTTCTAAAAAGTTAGAAGAACGCGGCTTACTTGCTTTTTCAAAAAGAGAATCCGACAAACGGAACACATACGTAGAGATTACTCCCAAGGGAAAAACATTACTCGACGAAATGTATGAAAACTATCATGAGACCCCCCATTCCGTTATAGAAGGATCCCGCTCCATGAAACAATTGTATGGAAAGTTTCCAGAATTTTTAGATGTCATGACAGTGATTAGAAATATTTATGGTGAAGATTTCATGGAAATATTTGAACGCTCTATAAAAAATATCGACGAATCCTTCACACAAAAGGAATAATTTTTGCTAGTGTAAGCGCTCTATAATTTTTAATAATTTATGTATTGCATTTTAAAAGTAAAAGTCGTATTGTATGTATCTGAAGTTATTCTCTTCTTTAGGAGTTGCATACAATTTGCACTGTTGGAAAACAATTAATGTAAAAAAGCAATATGGCTTAGAAAGGTTATTTCTCTTATCCTCTCTATTAGTTATAATCGTTTTTTCTTTCGCATACGTTTTGTTAGGAATTATAAATGATACACATAAATCAGATGATTATTTTTTATTATTTACACTAGGATTTTTAAGTATTTACCCGCTTCATAAGTTATTACACTACATCCCACTTTATAAGTTCCGTGAGAACTTGAAGATTGTAAATAAAAAACAATTTGGATTTTTACCTACTGTTTCGATTAGAGTAGTGGAACCAATTATAAAAAAAAGATTTATTTATTCTTTATTAGCGCCTTTTATCTTTATCAATCTTGTTTTAATAATAGGAGCTTTACTTGTACCTGTTTTTTCCCATTACTTTACTATGCTATTAGCGTACCATTGTGGTATATGTTTGATCGATTTAATATATGTAAAGCATTTAAGCAAGTCTCCAAAAAGTGCATATATTGAAGAAACGGAAGCAGGTTTTGAAATTTTGATCGCTCCAACACATACTTAGCAAAATGTAACACTTGTAAAATTCGTTCCTTCTTTGATATGCTTACTAGTATATGAAGGGAGTCTGGACATGATCATATTTACGTTAGTTCTATTCTCAGCATTTTATTTGCTACAAATAAACCGAATGACATACGCTTTAGTTATGTCAAAAGAAATTCCAGAAGAAAAACACCCGAAGATTTTTCGTACCATTAATATACTGATCACGATTCTTCTTGTTTCCTTCTACGTAGAACTATTTTACACAGTTTAAGAGAAAAAAATGGACCCAAATCATCTGAATGATTTAGGGTCATTTCTTTTTCTGATTTGCATAATCCTAAAAATGAATAGGGAACTAAGACCGATTTTACACGATCTTAGTTCACGTCTTCATTAGTAAAGAAACGCTGCCCCTACAATGATCAATAGAATGAATAGAACAACAATCAAAGCAAAGCCAGAACCATAACCACCGTTATATTGTCCGCCCATTTAAAACACCTCCTTTTCCATGTATCCTATGCGATATTTTGAACAATCGGTAGGCAAATGAACGGGAACCATTTTTGTTTTTATTTCGTTTATGTTATAGTAACAACTGCAGCAACAAGAAGTTAGGAGAGAATTCTATGAAAAAAACAGTATTAACATTCACACTTGCAGCATCCGTTTTAGCATTAGGTGCTTGTAGTAATGATTCCGCAGCTGACAACGAAGTAATTGCTACTTCTAAAGTTGGAGATATCACTCAGAATGACTTATATGAAGAGATGAAAGCATCTATAGGGGATCAAGCATTTCAGCTTCTGATGATTGAAAAAGTACTTTCATCGAAGTATAAAGTGACAGAAGATGAAGTAAATGCACAACTAGAAGCAGATAAAAAGCAATATGGCGATAGCTTCGAAGCCATGATCGCACAACAAGGATATACAGAATCTTCGTACAAAAAATACCTAGAACTTAACTTGATGCAAGAGAAAGCATTGATTGAGGACGTGGATGTAACTGAAGAAGAAGTTAAAGCGGAATACGAAAATATCAAAAATGAAATCCAAGCTCGTCATATAGTAGTAGAAGACGAAGAGACTGCCAAAAAGGCGAAAGCTGAAATTGAATCTGGAAAAGATTTTGCAGAAGTTGCAAAAGAATATTCTATTGAACAAGCAGCACAAACAACTGGTGGAGATTTAGGTTGGTTTAACAAAGCAACTAATATGGATGAGAAATTTTTAGAAGGTGCTTTTGCATTGGAGAAAAACGTGCTAAGCGAGCCAATACAATCTAGCTTTGGCTATCACATCATTGAAGTAACGGACAAGCGTGAGATTAAAGAATCATACGAAGATAAAAAAGCAGAGCTTGAAAAACAATTAAAGCTTGAAAAAGCAGATACTTCAAAGCTATTAACAAAAGTAGCGAAAATGATGAAAGATGCAGATATCAAAATCAAAGATGAAGATTTAAAAACAGCATTAGATGAGTTTTTAAATGCTGCTGATACACCAGCACCAACTGAAACAGATGCAGAAGCAGGTACAGATAAAACAACTGAAGATGCAGATACTTCAACAGAAGAAAGTAAATAATTTTTCATAAAAAAAGCGTAAGGGCATGGGCCTTTACGCTTTTTTTGTTATTCAAATGTAGGTTTATAAAACGAACGGTTTTCTAATGGGAATAAACGTTCAGTAAATTCTCCAGGATTTGTTTTGTCTAAAGCACGATTCAGCATATTCATTTTTGCATCGATATTATCAATATAATGCAAGATTTCTGCTTCACGAACCATTGGCCGCTTTGGACTTCCCCATTCTTCTTTACCATGATGAGAAAGCACCATATGCTGAAGAAGCATTACTTCTTCGCCTTCTATTTGAAGTTCATCTGCCGCTTTTGAAATTTCATTGACCATTATCGTAATATGACCTAGTAAATTTCCTTCAGTTGTATAGGTGGTTGCAACCGGTCCAGATAGCTCGATTACTTTTCCGATATCATGTAGGATAATGCCTGCATATAAAAGGTCTTTGTTAAGCGTCGGATACAATTCGCATAATGCTTTCGCAAGTTTTAACATGGAAACAACGTGGTCGATTAAACCTGATGCATAATCATGGTGATTTTTCGTCGCCGCTGGGTATGTCATGAAAGCAGGCTGATGTTTTTTTAGTAAGTGACGAGTTACACGCTGAATCAATGGATTTTTCATTTCAAAGAAAAATTGCATTACTTCTTCCATTAGTTCTTCTTTCGACTTTTCAGCTGAGGGCACGAGGTCATTAATCGTCACTTGTTCGTCTGATTTTGCTGGACGGATGCTTTTTACTCGAAGTTGGAACTTTCCTCGATAATCTTGAATTTCTCCTCCAACACGTACAATTTGACTAGCAGCATATAGTTTTTCGTGCTCTTCGTTTGTATCCCATAGTTTCGCTTCAATATCGCCGCTTTTATCTTGTAAAATAAGTGACATAAACGGCTTTCCGACAGTTGTTATCCCTTTTGTTGATTGTTTTATTAGTAAGAAATGATCTACTGGATCCCCTACTCGTAGTTGTGTAATACCTTTCATTTCACATTCCCTCCACTTCCGGCTAATATGTCAGCTACTTCAACGATATGTGCATCTTTCCATCCATATCGCATATTTTCATGACATGTAAAATACAGTAGTTGATGTTTTTTCTGTAGCTCTGTCATTAATTGTACCATGTGTTGCAGCCTGAAACGATCGAAATGTACAAAAGGATCGTCCATTATAATTGGAAAAGGTGTCGTGCCTTTTAATGCTACTGCAAGTGCAATTCGTAGCGAAATATAAGCTTGTTCTTTAGTTGCTTGGCTAAGCTCGGCAATTTTAAATCGCTGTCCGTTTGATCTGACTGCCTCAAAATTCCCCTCTGGCGACAGGATTAATGCTTCGTAAACATCGGCTGTGAGCGTGCGAAAATAGCTCTGTGCGTACTCCAATACTTCTGGGAGACGTTTTTCCTTTAACTGTGCAAAAGTTTGTTGTATCGCTTCTACAACCGCCTTATAAGCAGCCCACTTTTTCACTAATTCATATAGCTCTGTCTTTTTCTGTTCTAACAGCTGTAGCCTTTCACTTTGTTCATCATTTTCAATCAACATTTTTGTTTTGTATTGAAGGGTTGCCTTTTCTTCTAGCAATTGATTCCGTGCTTGTTGAGAGGCTTGTAATTTTTCTTTGCAGTCAGTCTCAAAGCTTTCGTTAAAATCATGCATATTTATTTCTCTATTGTCTAGTTGCATTCTAATTTGCTCGATTTCTTTTGTTAGCGCTAGTTTCTCTTCATAAATATTAAATGCAGTGTAATAGTCTTCTTCTGTTTCTACATTCGCTTCCTTGAATAGCTCCCCAACTTTTTTGGCATATGTGGTAAGAACTAATCTAGTTTCCTGTATTTTTGTTTCCAGCTGTTCGATCTTTTCAGCTTTAAAACCCTGTTCTTCTGCTTTTCTCTTTTCTGTTAAATAATATTCGCGCAGTTGGTGAAAAAGCATCTCTTCTATTAACTGGATGGCTGCCACTTCCTTGGCTCGTCCGAATAGTGTTTGTAATCTTTTACTTACTTCATATAATTTAGTTTCCATTTGATCTAATAGCATTTGTTGCTCTTGAATCATTCGAAGTCTATTAAAAACTTTAGGCAATAAGCTTGGGGAAAGCTGTTCACTAATATGGTACTCTGCTAAAAATGCACGTACCTGATGACCAATCTCACTTTTTTCACCTTCTAGTTCACGTATAGTATATTCAAGCCGTTCTATTTGCTCTTTTAAAGCCTGTTGTTCTTTCAACAACAAGTGCTCATACTTTTGCACATCATTTGTTTGTTGCAATGTCTTAAGCAGGAACGTAAAGCCAACGTAAACAATCACACTAATAAGGACAGTTGTGAGTGCAATTATCCAATTTGCTTGGAGAAAGCTAAATGTAAAACCGATTAAAAGAATGACTGCAACAAGCAAGAAAGCTATCCCGTTTGGATTATTCTTCTGAGAAGAGGATCTGTTCGTTCGTTTCGATTCGTTTAAATGATGTTGATGTTTTGCGAAGTCTTCTTTTTTCATTTGCAATAAACGATTTTCTTGCACGATTTGTCTATCTAGTTGTTCCTGTTTTTTTAAGAAGGATACAAGTTTATCCTCCTTCCCAATGGAAACATCCGCTTGAACCATTTCGGTTAAGCTTTTTTCCCAATCTACACCTATTAGAGCTAATTGTTGCATTTGACTTTGCAAAGTTTTACTTTGTTCCTCTTCTATTTGTATTCGCTTTGCTCTTAGCTCATGCCACTCGCTTTCATTGTTTAAAAAAGCCTGTATTGCTTCTAATTTTTCTTGCGAAAGGACAGTTTTACTGGTTGTTATCAATTTGAGTTCTTCTTTTATTTGTTCGTTGGCAATTTTTACGCTTGTTTCTTTATCTTTTATTTGTTCATATCTCCGTATGCCATCTGATGGGAAGGTTTGATGGTCTATCTTGTTCAGTGCTTGTTCTAACGCTATTTCTTTTTCTTTTATGGGCTTTAGTTGCTTCCACTGTAAATATTGTTGTAATTGATCAGAGATATTTTTCTCCTCTTCTAGTCTTTCCGCGATGAGCAATTCTAGTTCATGTAGACGTTTAATAGACGGCTCATACATCTGTACTTCTTCCATCTGTTGTTTCCATGCTAACTCCAATGCTCGTAACTCTTCCATTTTTTGATTGATCAATGGTTTCTTCCCAGTAGGCTTAAAGAGCTCTCCCATTTCTTTTACAAATTGCGTTTCCACGCTTGTTAACATGTCCATCCCAGTCGTGCCTGAGGTAAGGAGCGTTCTTGTCAGTTCTTCTTCTGTCATTTTTTCGAAGCCTTGCAATTGAAGCAATGAAAAAGAGAAAATCGCTTCGAAATCTGTACGACTGTATGAATGAAGTAAAGATGAAAGTTCCTTCTCCCCACCTCTTGTACCATCCTCAAAATATAAGGTGACGTCCCCACTTGCTTTCCCTTTTACACGTTCTATTATCACACGAGCCCCAAACTGGTCTATTAGATGAATTTTACCACCGTACATGGCCCCACTTTTAGGTTCATATCGTAAAAGCTGCGCATTTTTTTGTGGGAACCCAAAAAGAATATGCAAAATGAATTGCTGAATTGTAGACTTCCCGGCTTCATTTTCTCCGTAAAAGACATTGATCCCGTTCATTAAACTGATTTCTACATTTTCATGTTTTCCAAAACCATAAATATGGAGCTTTTCTATTTTCACTGTTTATCCACCTTTTCCCCCACTTTTGAAAGAAGTTGTTCTGCCTCTTGAAACGTTTCATTCAAAAATAGTTCATCTACTGTAGGTAAATATCTACTACCTTTAGGATGTCGATACAGATCCTTTAAAACATGCTTCCAATCCGATGAATCCCATTCACTCATCCTTTCCAAAAGCATATTTAATTCTTTTCGATCTTTTTTAGGATGAGCTATGTACAAGTCCTTTACGATGATAAATGGACTTTCCATCTCCAAGCTTTCTTGTAAGAGTAGTAGCCACTCTTCCTTAGAGGACCCTTGAATGAGCTCGTTCGTCTCTTCATTAATAACTATTAAAATAAGTTCAATCAATGCATTTCCGTTTATTTTCCGATAGTGGTCTAGAGTTAGTTCAATATGTTTTATTAATTCATTTGCATGAACAATTCCCTCACAAGAAACTTCTACTACGTCATAAATAAATGCAGATGATGGGATAAATTGAAGCACTGCATGATGCTTCGTTAAGGTGACCTCATAAAATCCTTTTAACCCTTTTTCGTTTCGATGGCGGCTTTGTGTATTACCTGGATATACAATAGGAGGATCACTATGCAAAGTTTGCCGTTTATGGATATGGCCCAGTGCCCAATAATCATAGCCTTTTGCTATTAATTCATGTTTTTGAAAAGGGGCATATACATCATGTTCTACATTTCCTTCCACGCTGCCATGCAGCATGCCAATATGAATATGGTTACCGCTAGCAGTTGGGTAGTGGCGATGCATTCCTTCTAATACATGTCGCTCTTTATAGCTAAATCCTGATATATAAATTTCCTGTCCTTTAATATTTAGTGATTTTGTTTCCACTTCTCCTCCGAATACTTGCACATTGTCTGGAAGCTGAAACCGCACCCAATTTCCACTTAGATGATCATGGTTTCCATAGCAAATTAAAACAGGAATTCCTACTGATTGTAACGATTCCATTCCTTTTTGAAACAAAGCTTGCGCACGCAGGCTTCGATTTTCTCCATCATAAATATCACCAACTATTAGGACGAAATCTGGCTTATTTTCCAAGGCGTATTCTATAATATTTGTGAAAGCGTTAAATGTACTCTCACGTATGTCTCTCCACTTATTTTGCGGAATGGAAGAAATCCCTTTAAAAGGGCTGTCCAAATGCAAATCTGCTATATGAAGAAATCGAATTTCTGTCATTGCTTCCACCTCATTTTAAAAACGAATATTTGTTCTTATTTTAACATAAAGAAAAGATTGCATACAATTAAATGTAGACAATCTTTTCTATTCTTTACTAATTATAAATACGCTCTTTTTTCATTTGCCTAAGAGTTGCCATTAAGCCCGTGAATCCAGCTAAAAAAGCTGGGAAAATACTGAAGATCAGAAACTTCCAATTCTCTGTTATTAATGAGACACATAGAAAAATCAACGGAATTCCAATCAATGCAAATAAGGAAACACCTAGCGCTAGTTTTGTATTGCTTTTCATATTCAGTACTCCTCCATTCATTCTAGTTAGATCTATTGGCGATGAGTGACCCAATTGCATAGGAGAGCATATGAATCACCCAAATTGCAGTCATTAAGAAGAAAGCTAACCCTGGCCCTTCCATAAAAATAATTATCAGCCACACGATTAATATAGTTATCGTAGTAACAGTCCAAGATAAAGAGCGTGCCTTTTCATGGATTCTAACATAACGTTCATCAAACCATCTTTTTTGCTTTCCAATCCGTCTCATGATCAAAAATACTATCGCTATGATGACAATCGCTAAAGGCAAACCTATTAAAAATGAAAATAAATCAAACCCCTCATACATCCCTATTCCTCCTCATATATAAATATTTCCTCAATCGTACATTGGAACAATTTTGAAAGCTTAAAAGCTAATGTGATCGATGGATTATAACGTCCTTTTTCTAATGAACTGATTGTTTGCCTAGAAACATCTAACCTGATTGACAGGTCATCCTGCGTCATCCCAAGCGCCATTCGCTTTTCTCTAACTAAATTTTCCATGTGTACACCTTCTTTCTTTGTAAAGCTAGCTTTACGTAAAGTATACTTTACACACCATTTTATTGTCAAGCTTACTTTACATTTATTTTTAGAATTTTTAATGTATAATAGAATGGAGAAGAATAAAGGGGTGTGTTTTCATGAAAACATATAAATTTACTGCATTTGAACCAACAGGAAAGCTAATTGTTGAAGAAACATGGACTTTCGAAAATGATGAGGAAGCGAAGAAAAAAGGGGAAGCAGCAATCGAAGAAAAAGGTCTGCTTGAAAAGACACATCGTTTAGTAAATAGCGCAGGGAAACTTGTATTGTTTCATGTGTGAGTTGGTGAGGACTAAAACCGTCTTGGTTTTAGTCCTTTTTTTGTGTTTTTTTCCTAGTGAATGAATTTAGTTGGAATTCTAGCGTGGTTAGTTGGAAAAACGGAAGATTTAGTTGGAATTCTGAGTCTTTTAGTTGTAAAAGGATATTTTCCCCACTGGAATGTCCTGAGAAAGCGGAATTGTTAGCTAGATTTTTCTCGAGGATTGAGTTTAGTTGGAATTCTAGCGGGTTTAGTTAGAATTCTGAGACATTTAGTTGGAAAAGGACATTTTTTCCATAAAAATAGCAGAAGATCAATTATGTTGATCTTCTGCAAATAATTCATTAACTATTGTCCTTGGAATGCGGGTTTGCGTTTCGCAACGAAGGCATTAATGCCCTCTATATGATCAGCAGTTTTACGCATTGCGGTTTGCGTAATTGCTTCTTGTTCAAGAATGGATTGCAGTTCCTCTTTTTTACTTGCATGTAAAATTTCTTTTGAGGCAATCATCGCTGCGATTGGCGACCGCAAGAGCTTTTGTGCATAGGAGGTTGCGGTTGCCCATCCAAGGCCATCAGAAGTAACTTCATCTGCTAAGCCAAGTTCTTTTGCCTCTATCCCTTTTAACAACTGACCACTCCACATAAGTTGCTTTGCTTTTGGAACTCCCACTCTTTCTTTTAAGAAGAAGTGTCCTCCTCCATCTGGAACTAATCCAATGCCAATAAAGTTCATTGCCAGTTTACTATTTTCTTCGGCAATGACTATATCACAGCCAAGTACCATACTAAAACCAAGTCCCGCTGCTGCTCCGTGTACAGATGCGATTGTAATTTGCGGTAAAGTATATAATGCTAATGCAATGCGCGATACATATTCCATCGCTTCTTCTATATTAAAAGGATTTTCTGTATTGATCATCGCTTTAATATCTCCGCCAGCTGAAAATGCACGTCCCTCTCCTCTAAGCAGTAGTACTTGAATAGAAGTATCTTCCTTTAGGGATTCCAAACAAACGGCTAGCTCTTGCATCATCATTTCATTCATCGAATTCATTGCTTCTGGTCGATTTAATGTTAATGTAGCAATTCTTCCTTCTTTTTCTAATCGTAACGTGTTATACATTCCATTCTCCCCTTTGTCAGTGAATAGTCATTCATTAATAATACATTCGTCATCCCTTACAATATTCCTTCTTTATAATATAAAAAGGATCTCATCCAATTGTGGAGAGATCCTTTTTATCAAATGCCTTCGTATAATTCTTGTACTGGTTTGATTAATACACGATTTACTTCTTCAATCAACTGACTTAATCCCATTTCGGCTTGAAGCATTTTTGAAATCTTCTCATTGTTTTGGGCAAGCTGTGCAGTTTTTTGCGCATATTCTAATTCTTCGCCAGCAATTTCTTCGCCTTTCATTTGCTTTTCTTGAAGAGTTAATTGGATTTTGCGAAAGCTTTGGAATAATGCTAGTGCTTCTGCATCTGCTTTTACAGCATCAACAGCCGCCTGTACGTTTGCGAACTCGTTTGTTTTTCGTAATGTTGCTTCTAATTTGTTAATGTCGTCATAAATATTAATCATTATTATTAGCCCCTTTTATCCCGTTATAAATACGATAATCCCTTGAATAATCCCGATGAGACCTCCAAGAACTCCGCCTAAAACGGTAATCATTTTAAATTCTCTTTTCGATATACCAAGTACAATATCTTCCAAACGTTCTACTGGGAAAGAATCGACTTGCTCTTTTACCATATCTTCTAATTTCATTTTACGCAACACTTCTTCTAATTTTGCTTCAGCTTCTATAAAAGCAAAATTAGTAAGCCTCGGAACAAGCTTTGTTTGTGTCCATTCTGTTGCTTCCGGGAAATAATGGACTAAGCTATGACTTAAAAGTTCTTCAATAGCTAATTGCTCAGTTAAATACTTCTTCACATTCGCAATGACCGGTTCAAAATCGAATCCATCAATTATCTCCACAATTGGGCGATCTTTTAGCTTTTCCCATTCATTTCGTACAATATTTTCTAACATATTCTTTGTTCCTGGTGCTTTTAAAAATTTCAAGATTTCAGGTTGCACTTTTCCAGCAAGTGAAGAAGATTCTCCAACGAACATTTGAATCATACTTCCGAGTGTTCCTTTAGTGGAAAGGAAATCATCGATTAAGTTTTTTACAGTCATTTTCCCTTGTTCGGACTCGAAAAACTCTTCTCCCTTTTCCAGAATATAAGCAACTATTTCTCCGACTTTTGTATCTGCTTTTTGTTGCCATTCGGCAGGTGCTAGCTCACGAATTGTTTCCTGCTCAAATCTTGATTTTAGTTGTTGAAATTGGATATCTACTTGGTTTTCAATTTTTCCATTTGCCATGGACGCAATATTTTCAAGACCACCAAGTTTTAACCAATCTGCAATTGTTTTATCGGAAAGAAGTATTTTTTCATTCAATTGGCGGACGATCAATTTGGTTGTCTTTTCTTGCATTTCTTCATTGAAATATTTTCGTTTAAAAATGTCAGGGGTTAATAGGTGATTAATCACTGTATTTCCTAGTTGTTTTGCCAGTTCATCTCTTCTTTTTGGTATTAAACCTGGTGTGAATGGAACTCGCCATGATCCAATATATTTTGCTTCATGCGGCCTAAATAACATTTTAATGGCCAAATGATTCGTTACTGCTCCTATAGCTGCTCCAACGATTGCCATAAATGCGATTGTCCATATAAAATTCATCTGTTTCACCTTTTTCCTCTAGCTTCTCACTTATTATAGCAGAGGAAGGACAAACACTAAAAGAATTTACAATGCGTTGTACATGGTCGAAAAACGAATAGCATGTTCTGTTTCGTCATGCATCGCTACAAATAGTGGAGCGTATGCTTGCTGGATCGGTATTTGGAGCAGCATTTCTTTATACATTTCAGCCGCTTCTAACTCATCTCTAATTGCGCTTTTCGCACATTCCTTCAAATCAAAACATTCTTTGGGTTCAGGGAAATCCTGTACAAATGTCCCAGTAAGCATATAATATAGTTGTTGGAACATTTCGTAATGGCTTTTTTCATCTATATATACATGCTCGATAAAACTTTGCCAATACGGGTCGTCAGTTAATTTATACATAGAACGATAAAAGTGATAATCTTCATATTCGTTTAGTATTGCTTGCTTTAATTTATCAGTAAACAATTTGACGCTCCTTCATTAGTCATTTCTACTAGTGTATGCGAGTAAATTATGCCACATGAAAGGTTGATAGAATTGCTACAGCATTTTAGCTTCAAGCCACTATATGAAAATAAGCAATTACCAGGTTGGTCTATTTCTTTCTTCTATAAAAATACAAGATATGCTGCAGAATATGAACCAGATGGAACAATCAAATGGTTAAGTGAGACGCCTACAGATGAACAAGCAGTAAAGAAAATGATTCATGAGCTTATGCTTTTTCATGTATACGACTAAAAAGTGCAAGGGATTATTCTCCCTTGCACTTTTTATACTGCACCCAGTTTTTTGCGTCCAAATAAAATATAAAAATAAGTAGAAGCAATTATATATAAAACGCCTGTAATCGAAAACGTATATGCATAGCCCCAATAAAATCCATATGCCATTACAAGTCCTGTGGCAATTCCTCCAGTACTCGCCCACCCAATGTGGAATACCATCTGATTTACTGAATTAGCAAGTCCTTTATATTTATCATGCACAAGATCCATCGCGATTGCACTTTGAATCGGGTTTCCAGCATTCATCAACGCTTGACGGAGTAAGAAACCAAGGGATGCAATGATGAGAGAATTTGTAAAACCCGTGATAAATAAAAAAGGAATAGAAAGTAACTGGAATATTACTAATGCACGCACTTGCCCCACTCTCTTCACAAGTGCAGGACCTAGTAACATGGCAACAGCAGTCATGGCTGAACCTAGTGACAAGATTAACCCAACATAAGAATTGGAAGCATCAAATCGATTGGAAAAATATAAATTCAAATAAGGAATAACTAAACCAGAACCCGTTCCTATTAACAAATTGGCAAATCCAAACAGTACGATTACGGTAATATTTCGTTTGAAATTACTAGGAATTTCTTTTGGTCTAGTATCTGTCATTTTTACTGTCTCTTCCACTTTTTCACTTGGCTTTAATTGAAATAAAGGGATTAATCCCAATCCAAAAATAACTGATCCTATTATCAATACCCACTTAATCGAGACAAGCACGGACATATTGGCATATACATGTAATGCATCCGCCAATACCCCTCCCCCTAAACTTCCGACAACACTTGCTATCGTGACTAATGAAAAATGGATACTAAATAAGTGCATTCGCTCGCTAGCACGCGAGTTTTCTGCTAGAAAAGGAACACCCGAAACCTGAACTAGCGCCATAAACAGACCAGTTAGAAATGCTGCGTAAATAATGGACTGCTCGCTTATTGTGACGCTTCGATAAAAAAGAGTTATTACGGAAACAATAGTCCCGAGAATAATCATTCCTTTTCTACCGTATCGGTCGCTTAAAAATCCTGCTGGAATAAGTATTATTGCCGTTGCAAGGGAAGTCATAGAGATGACCGTTCCATTAATGGTTTCCGGAAATCCTAACTCTTTAATATATAAATTGTACATAACTGCAAATATTCCCATTCCAGTTTGAATGAGCATATTGGCAAGCATAAACAATCGAATGTTTCTATTGAAGGAAGCTATTTTGATTTTCCAATCCCGTAGCCAATTTAACATAGATAACCTCTTTTTTTATTTTATTTCGACTCTCTAAATATACGATGGTCGCCATAAAACTTCAATAGGGATTACGCCGTACTGGATAAAAATTTCTTTTGTAAAAAATAGTCATAGAGAGATGATTGACTAGTTTTCGCGGGAGATTGTCCAGTGTTTGAAGGGGATTGTCCAACTATTGGATGGGTTCGTCCAGTTTCGGGGAGAGATTGTCCAACCTTGCAATGATTGTCCAGTTTTCGAGAGAGATTGTCCAGTGTTTGAAGGTAATTGTCCAACTTTTTAAGGAGATTGTCCAACTAGTTGAGAAGATTGTCCACCTTTGAAGCGAGATTGTCCAATCTTGCAATGATTGTCCAGTTTTCGCGCGGGATTGTCCAACATTTGGAGAAGATCGTCCAACTTCGAAGGGAGATTGTCCAACTATTTAAAAAGATCGACCAATTTACAATCTGGCTGCTGTAATGGCTCATCGCCCATCCAGCGCACTTCCCCACTCACCAACAAGCATTAGCTTTACATACAACCAATAAAAAAGGGAATATCCCCACACGCATTATGCGTATGAGGATACTCCAGCTTGTAGTTTATACATTTGCTCATAGCGTCCCTGTAGTTCCAGTAATTCTTCATGTGTACCACTTTCGACTATTTCCCCGCGGTCTAATACTAAAATACGATCTGCATTTTTAATAGTAGATAGTCGGTGCGCAATGATAAAAGTCGTTCTTCCTTTTTTCAATACATCCATTGCATGTTGGATGATTTCTTCTGTTTCCGTGTCAATATTAGAGGTTGCTTCATCCAGAATGAGAATAGCTGGGTCGAATGCAAGTGCTCTAGCAAAAGAGACGAGCTGCCTTTGACCAGAGGATAATGTGCTCCCCTTCTCAATAACTGGTTCATCCAAACCTTTTTCCAAGTTTTTTAACACTCGTTCTCCACCGACTGCCGCTAATGACGCTTCTACTTTCTCTCGCGAAATTTTTGGATCGTTTAAGCTCACATTCGATGCAATCGTTCCGGAAAACAAATAGGGATCCTGCAAAACAATTCCCATATGCTCGCGAATCGTTTGTCTTGGTAAGGTGGTAATATCGATTCCATCAATAAGAATTTTCCCTTTGGAAGAATCATAAAAACGGAACAATAAATTCATAATAGAGCTTTTACCAGAGCCTGTATGCCCTACAAGTGCCACCGTTTCTCCTTTATTCGCGATAAAGTTCAAGTTTTTCAACACATACTCTTGCTCCTTGTATGCGAATGAAACATTTTGAAACTCTACATTTCCTTCGTATCGCTCCATCTTTTTATCGGCTACTTTTTCACCTGACTCATCAAGTAATGCAAAGACACGAGAACCCGCTACTAATGATCTTTCCAATTGCGAAAACTGGTTCACGATCCCTGTAATTGGGTTGAATAATCTAGTCGTATAATCGACAAACGCATACAGCATCCCAGCTGACACGATTGTACCTGGTTCCATTGATTGTAAGCCAAAATAAGTAATAAACACAATAAACATAACGGAACGCAAAACGCTTACTAAGTTAAACGAAGTTGCGGAATCTAGTATTAATAATTTCCTCTGATAGCGATAATGCTCTTCATTCATTTCTTCAAATTCTCGGTCCATTTGTTCTTCCCGTTTAAATGCTTGAATAATGGACATCCCTTGAATCGATTCATTGAGCATTGCATTCAAATCCGCAATTTTCGTCCGAACGATATGATTATATTTAGAGGCATATTTTCGATAACTAATCATCCAAATATAAATGATCGGTAGAACAAATAAAGCCATCAAAGCCATTCGTACATTTAGTATGAAAAGCGCGACGTAGACCCCTAAAATGGAAATAATACTCGTTGCGAATTGTGATAATACTTGCACATATAAATTACGAATTGCCTCTGTGTCATTAGTAACACGAGCTACTACTTTACCAGCAGGCAAATTGTCAAAGTACTGAATCGGTAGCGTCTGGATATGTTGAAATACATCGTTTCGTAGTTTTTGTACAACTCGATTCGCTCCTACTTGTAGCTGTATAAACATGAAATATCGAAAAACTGCCGTAACAACACTTAACCCAAAAAACAATCCTAGCAACAGTAGAATCGGTTGAAATTCAATGGCACCTTCTACAATATGTTCGTCGATGATTGTTTTGGCGATGAAAGGGCCCGACAAATCGGCAAACACCGCAATGGTTAAAAAGATTAAACCAAGCAAAATTGGCTTTTTATAAAATAATGCGTAATGGTAGAGTCGTTTTCCTGTACTCATGACGACACCCCCTCAAGCTGTTGACGATCGTATTGCTCTTTGTACCAACCATTTTGTAAAAGAAGCTCTTCATGAGTACCCTCTTCTACTATCAGTCCTTCATCTAGCACGATAATATGGTCTGCATGCTGAATACCGGATAATCGATGCGTCGTAATAATTGTTGTCTTCCCACTACGTTCTGTTTGAATATTTTCAATGATTTTCGCTTCTGTTTTCGCGTCTACCGCTGATAGCGAATCATCTAACAATAGGATTTCAGGATTTTTAATAAGCGCGCGAGCAATCGACACACGCTGCTTTTGGCCACCTGATAAGGAAACTCCCTTTTCTCCTACTAATGTTTCTAGACCCATCGGTAAATTCATCAAATCTTGCTGGAAATGGGCTAACCGAATTGCATCTTCTAGCTCTTCTTCCGTTGCATCCTCTTTCCCAAAAAGGATGTTCTGACGAATCGTACGTGAAAATAACACATGGTCCTGTGGAACATAGCCAATCCACTCTAATACTTGGGCTTTAGTTTGTTCTGAAATTGTCGTTTCTCCAATCGTTAAAGCTCCCGTACCAATCGGATATTCCTTCAATAATTGCTTCATAAAAGTCGTTTTCCCAGAACCTGTTTTCCCTACGATTCCAAGCGTTTGCCCTTTTTTCAGCTTCACTTGGATATTTTGCAGGTTTTTCACTTGGGATAAGGGATATTGGAATCCAACTTGTTCAAAACCAACGGAGCTTGCATTTTTTAATGCGATTGGATTTGTCGGATCTTTTACATCTTGTTCATAATCCAACGTTTCCTGTACACGATCTAAAGAAGCATTCCCGCGTTGCATGACATTTATCAGTTCACCGATTGCGAACATCGGCCAGATTGCCATACCTAAATACACGTTAAAAGTGATCAAATTTCCAACTGTCATCTCGCCTCTAGATACTAAGTACGCACCATATCCTAAAGCAACTACATAACTTATGCCCGTACCTACTTTCGTAATCGGTCCAAAAAGTGCATCAATTCGCTCTACTACCATATTTTTTTGGTAGACGTCTTCACTCATATCAGCAAACGTTTTTTCATCCGCACGCTCTTGCACATATGCACGAATAACGCGAACACCAGCGATTGATTCTAAAACGCGGTCGTTTAACTCACCAAATGCATCTTGGGCAGTCATATATTTTTCATGAATGATTTTTCCTAAATATTGCATAATAAGTGCCAAAACCGGTATAGGTAAAAGTGCGAAGAATGTGAGCTTCCAAGAAATGATGAAACCCATTGCGAGTATTAAAGCCGCCATATACATCGTCGAATCAATTAGTGTCATAATGCCAAATCCTGCTGTTTGGGACACTGCATTTAAATCATTAGTTGCACGAGCCATTAAATCACCCGTACGATTTTTTTCATAAAAAGTTGGTGTCATACTTAAAAATTTGCGATTTAACTTAGTACGTAAAATTCGCTCAATCGAGATTGAACCTCCGAATAACTGATATTGCCATATAAAATTTAGTGCATAAGCAACAATAATTATTGCGATAAATATGAAAAAGTATTGCCATAATTGACTGGACGTCATTTCACCCAAAGTAATGGTATCAATTGCATTCCCAACTACCCAAGGAGGTAAAATTTCTATAACACTCGCAACTATAAGCAGTCCTACCGCAACCGTATATCGCTTCCAGTTATCTTGGAAAAACCATTTTAATTTAAATAAAACAGAAAACATTCATTAACCCCTCTTTTCTCTTCAAATCCACTTACATATTCGGCTATCCGCCTTCTAGAGATTCCTTTAATAAAATTTGTTTTGTTCGTTGAATATTCATATCCAACACTCCTCCACATAATTTTTCACCAAAAAATGGAAATCATTAAACGCAAAAAAGCACATTGCCCACAATACGGCAATGTGCTTTAAAAATAGACATATTTCTTTTCTTACATGTCTATTAATAAATCATTTTTCGTCTAATGGTCGGTATGAATAAATTATTAAGTTTTTTACGCTATCTTTTAAACGAATCATTTTTCATACCTCCATTTCCTTTTATTTAGTGTCCCTTAACATTAGCATACAGAAAATTCCGTTGTCAATACATTTTGAAAAAAGAAATTTATTAGATTAATTGTACAGCTGCACCTAATAACGCACTTATTAATACTACTTTAAAAGGCGCCCATTTATACACGACTAATAACATAAAACTAATTAATACAATAATAAAATCAAACGTGCTTGTTACCGCATTTGTAAAAACGGGATCATATAACGCAGCTAGAAGAATTCCCACTACAGCTGCATTAACTCCTTTTAAGGCGGCCTGAATTCCCTTTTGCGACCTGATAAAAGACCAAAATGGCAAAGTACCGATTACCAATAAAAACGAAGGTAAAAACATCGCAATGACTGCTATAACAGCTCCTGGATTCCCAGCAGTCACTTGTCCTAAATAGCCTGCGATTGTAAACAGAGGTCCCGGCACTGCTTGCGCTGCTCCATATCCTGCAAGAAATATATCTGGAGCTACCTCCGCTTCTCTTTCAAGCATCGGTAAAACGACATGTCCCCCGCCAAACACAATAGACCCAACTCGATAATACGTATCAAAAATAGAATAATATACTGATTGAAAAAAAGGTTTAACAACAGGTAATAAAATCAATAGTCCAAAAAATAAAATCCAACTTATAATCCCTGTCTTTTTACCAAAAGTAAGTGCCATATTAGAAGCTGGTAGCACGGTTTCTTCTTTGTAATATATGTAGCCAAACAGACCGGCGGCAACAATGATGCTAATTTGACCAATAGCGGTTGGAATAAGCAAAGTTAAAATAGCACATACTACGGCAATAGAAATACGTACTTTGTCAGGAGCAAGTGACTTTTGCATACCAAGAAGCGCTTGTGCCACAACTGCAACTGCAACAATTTTAAGCCCTTGAATCCAGCCACTATCAAATGAATCAGCAGTTGTAACGTAAGCTGCAAAAAGCATTAATATAATGACTGATGGCAAAGTGAAGCCTATCCAAGAAAGGAGACCTCCTAGTATACCTCCTCTTAACAAACCTATCGATATTCCAACTTGGGAAGATGCGGGACCAGGTAAAAACTGGCATAGCGCTACGATATCGGCATACATTTTATCATCCAGCCATTTTCTCTTTTCCACATACTCTTCTCGAAAGTAACCAATATGTGCGGCCGGTCCTCCAAAGGAAGTAAAACCTAGTTTAATAGAAGCCTTTATAATTTCAACATATGTATCTTTCAATTGTCATCCTCCCATCTATACAGCTACTATTATCACATTTTTAGGACTATACAATTGATAAGTTTATGTTAAGTTTCTATAGAAATTTGTTCCATGTGAGAAGAAAGATTTGTATTTTCTTTTTATATATTTTATTATTAAACGTATAAACTATTTTTTAGAAAACAGGAGGTGTATACTTTGTTCTACCCCTCATTCGGGTTAGGGACAAAGTAATTATTTGGAGATAGCCATACGATTGACAGCATTTGCTGTCTTAATCGCATTCACTGCATTTTTCGTTGCTAGTGAATTTGCAATTGTAAAAGTAAGAACGACAAGAATTGATCAGCTTATTGCTGAAGGAAACACAAGGGCGATAAATGCAAAAAAAGTCGTTTCTAATTTGGATGAGTATTTATCTGCATGTCAGCTCGGAATAACCATTACCGCTCTAGGTTTGGGATGGCTTGGAGAGCCGACAATCGAAGCTATACTGCATCCTGCATTTGAGTATTTTGAGCTTCCGGAGAGTGTTACCTCCGTACTTTCATTTATCATTGCATTTTCTCTAGTAACATTTATACATGTAGTTGTTGGGGAACTAACACCTAAAACAATGGCAATTCAAAAGTCGGAACAAATTACATTAGCAGTTGCAAAACCGCTAATTATTTTTGACCGTCTAATGTATCCGGTTATTCACGGTATGAATGGGTCTGCACGATTTTTAGCTACCCGAGTGTTTGGTTTAAAAGCCGTATCCGAATCGGAAGTAGCCCATTCAGAGGAAGAACTTCGTATGATTCTCTCTGACAGTTATAAAGGTGGAGAGATCAACCAAGCAGAATATAAATATGTAAACAAGATTTTCGAATTTGATGATCGTATTGCCAAAGAAATTATGGTTCCGCGAACAGAAATTATTTCGATTGAAAAAGATTTAACGCTACATGAAGTATTTGAGCTAATTGGTGTGGAACAATATACGAGATATCCTGTAACAGATGGTGACAAAGACCATATTATAGGACTTGTTAATATGAAAAACTTATTAACAGCTTATATTAAAGATCCTGCAAATGCATCTACTCCGGTAATTGACTATATGCAGCCAATTATTCGAGTGATTGAAAATATGCCGATAGCTGATTTATTGCTTAAAATCCAAAGAGAACGTATTCATATGGCCATTCTAATGGATGAATACGGTGGTACTTCAGGTCTTGTTACAATTGAAGACATTATCGAAGAAATCGTCGGTGACATACGTGATGAATTCGACACAGATGAGCTTCCAGAAGTTCAAAAGATTGACGAAAATCATTTTATCATCGATGCAAAAATGTTAATCGAAAATGTCAATGATCTCCTTGGTATCAATATCGATGAAGAAGATATCGATACTATTGGTGGCTGGTTTATGACAAAGAGCTTTGAAGCCGTTAAAGGTGAAAAGATTATCGAACAAGGATATGATTTCATGGTAAAAGATATTGATGGGCATCACATTCAATACTTGGAAATCATTAAAGCCACTCCATTAAATGATTTAGATGAAATAACAGAAGAACAGTAAAAAATGATACAGTTATGTGAAACGACTCTCAAATTGAGAGTCGTTTTCATATGCAATAAAATGTTGAAAAGAGGAAACACTTTGGAGCTATATACAAATTTACGTGAAGGGGAAAGAGGAGCTTGGGTAAGTATTGGTATTTATTTACTATTAAGTACTTTTAAACTTAGTGCGGGTTTTCTCGGCTCGTCTGAAGCATTAAAAGCAGACGGGTTAAACAACTTCACAGATATTATTGCATCTATTGCCATCCTAATAGGACTTCGAATTTCACAAAAACCACCAGATGATCATCATCAGTACGGACATTTACGTGCAGAAACTATTGCATCTTTAATTGCTGCTTTCATAATGGCGTCGATTGGAATTCAAGTAATTATTCAAGCGATTCAACATATAACAAATCCAGTACAACAAACTCCCTCCATATTAACCGCAATTGTTGGGCTTATTAGTGCACTCGCCATGTATATCGTGTACAAGTACAACTTAAAATTAGGTACTCGAATAAATAGTGCAGCTTTAAAAGCTGCTGCATATGATAATCGTTCAGATGCATTAGTTAGTATAGGTGCAACAATCGGTATATTAGGATCCATTTTTGGTTTCCCTATGTTAGATGGTATTACTGCATTGATTGTTGGGATTATTATTATTTATACAGCTTATACAATTTTTCATGAGGCTGCCTATACATTATCGGATGGATTCAATGTGGAAGAAGCTGAATCATTGTCTACTGTCGTAAAACGCGTGCAAGGGGTAGAAACGCTAAAGGATTTTAAAGCTAGGATGCATGGCAATTTAATGTTCGTTGATATAACCGTTACAGTAAATCCCAATCTTAACGTAATTGAAAGTCATCGAATCACAGAAGAAATAGAACAACGTATTATGAAGTTAAAGCCTTTTTCCGTAGCGCTTGTGCATATTGAGCCGCATTTAGCAGATGAATAAGTTATTGGTTGGCCGTTTTTTGTTAAAAGTTCAATTGACCGCATATTTTCAGATTCAAAAAGGAAGTTCGCAATGATTTTGCGAACTTCCTTTTTACTTTATTGCCCACTTGGTTCTGTGAGTCCGTGTTTGACTGCATATAGCGCAGCCTGGGTTCGATCTTGCACTTGTAGCTTAACAAATATATTCGATATATGCGTTTTCACCGTTTTTTCTGTTACAAATAAGGATGATGCTATTTCACGATTGCTTTTTCCTTTTGTTAGCTCAGCCAACACATCCTGCTCTCTTGGAGTTAAAGGATGCTCTTCATGCGGGGAAAGTGGTGTGACTTCCACTTCTTTTTGAAGCTGAGAAGTGGCCTCTGGGTGCAATGTATTTTCTCCACGCATTAATTTGCGAATAGCTTCTGCCAAATCATCGGGCTCTATATCTTTTAGTTGGTACCCTGCAGCTCCTGCTTTTAGTGCTGGGATAACGTGGTCTCTATCAGAAAAACTTGTAAGCATGAGAATTTGAATTTGTGGGTATTTTGCTTTAATACGTTTTGTTGCTTGAATACCATCCATTTCTGGCATTACAAGATCCATTAATACAATATCAGGCTTTAAAGTTGCAGTCAAGTCCACCGCTTCTTTTCCATTCGAGGCCTCTCCCACTATGTCCATATCTTTTTGCGTTTTTAAAAAGAACATTAACCCTCTTCTAACTACATGATGGTCATCGGCGATTAATACTCGTATCATTTCTATCCCCCCTAATACGGTAAACGGACTAATATCTCCGTTCCTTTATCCCATTCTGTTACCCAATCTACTGTTCCACTAACGGAATATGCCCTATCTTTCATACTTTGTAATCCTAGCGATCTAAGGCTGTTTAATTCATTCATATGAAATCCACGTCCTTCATCTTTTATGACTAACAATACATCTGTAGTAGTAATGGTTAAATACAGTTCTGCTTGTAAAACACCTGAATGCTTTCGTACATTATTCATTGCTTCTTGTGCGATTCGGAACAAAGTCTCTTCAATTTTAGCTGGTAAATTTATAACTCCTTTAACATTCACATTAAGCGTTAACCCTAGTATATCTCCATACCCTTTTAATCCTTCTATTATTCCATTTTCTAAGCCTTTCGGGCGGAGCTGCCATATAAGTGCTCGCATTTCCGTTAAAGCTTCTTGCGTTAAATATTGAATCTCTTTAAATGTGTCTTTAACATCTTGCTGCTCCGTCATTTCTATACCGCCTCTAGCAGTTAAGGTAACTGAAAATAGTAATTGATTGACAGAGTCATGTAAATCGCGGGCAAGTCGATTTCTTTCCTGTACAAGTGCAACTTGCTGCTCCTGTTTTGTTAATAAAATTCGCTTAATCGCAGATCCAATTTGAAAAGCAACAGACTCTAATAACGCAAGTTCTCCTTCTGAAAAACGAATCGTGTTTGGTGTTGCCACATTTAGAAGTCCAAATCTCTCTTGTCCAGATTGCAAAGGAACCGTTGCATGATGTGTGATATTACTATAATCTTTACTGCTACTCCTTCTGGAATGGACAATTCTTTTACATTCGATAATATTAGAAGCCTTGTCTAACTCGCTATTTAGAAATCTTGTAACACACCAACACCCACCTTTTTGCAGGTGTTTACAGTCATTTTGTTGCAATGCATTTGGCAGATTTTCATGCGCGATTAGTTCTTGCTTACCTTTTTCGTTGATAAAAAATATCCAACCGGTCTCGAATAGCGTCCCTTCTAATAACTTACGAAGCGCACCTTGAAGCATTTTCTCCATTTCTGTTTCTTCGTTTAGAAATTCTGCAATTTCTTTTAATAATTCAATATTTGAGAGTTCATTTAACTGCATGTAAACTCCTCCACCTTATGTTCTCTTACTTTCCATCATATCACTTATTCGAACCGCACAGTATCTACATAGCTTCATACTTTTGACTGAAAAACTTAACTCTTTGTATCAAAAGCAAGTAAAAACCAGCCCCTTCGCATATGAAAGGGCTGGTTTTTAAGATGGATATATATTAGTGCTATCTAATTAACACGTATGAAAGTTTTTAGTACTATATTTTCAAGTAAGTCTTCGCTAATCACATAACGAATCAATGCTTACATGGGATCATTGCAATCCATCCTCTAAATATTTATTCATTTCAGCTGAGAATGCTTCTTTTAGAAGTGCAAGCTTTTCCATACTTTCTGCTTCTGTCCCACTAGTCACACCGAAATAATATTTTATCTTCGGCTCTGTTCCACTTGGTCGAACACAAACCCACGAGCCATCTACAAGAAAGTATTTTAGTACGTTCGATTTTGGTAATACAATCTGCTCCGCTTTCCGACCATCAACAAATGTTCGAAGGGACGTCGCATAGTCTTCTTGAGAAGAAATAGCAATACCTGCAACTTCTGTTAGTTGATTGACACGAACTTGTTCAAGTAAGTTTTTTATCGCATTCGCTCCACTTACTCCTTTTTTCGTAACAGAAACAAGTCCTTCTAAATAATAACCATGTCGCTCATATAACGCATATAGAACGTCTACTAGTGTCATGCCTTTCTCTTTATAAAAAGCAGCAGCTTCTACGATTGCTAACACACTTTGTATCGCATCTTTATCCCGCGCAAAGCTTTTCACTAAATAACCATAGCTCTCTTCATAGCCGAACAGAAACTCGTACTCTTTCGTTTCTTCATATTTTTTAATCTTTTCTCCGATAAATTTAAATCCTGTTAACACATCTTCCGTGCTTGCACCATGATACTCTGCAATCACTCGTCCAAGATCAGATGTCACAATCGTTTTAAACACACGGCCATTTGCGGGCATCGTTCCTTTTTCTTTTCGCTGTGTTAATAAATACTCGATTAAAATGGCGCCAGTCTGATTGCCAGTTAACAGTTTGTATCCTCCTGCTGTTTTCACCGCTAGTCCAACACGGTCTCCATCAGGGTCTGCTGCCACTAAAATGTCTGCATCATATTTTTCTCCATATTGTATTGCGAATTCAAAAGCGCTTTGTTCCTCTGGATTTGGTGATTTCACCGTTGGAAACTCACCATTTGGTTCCATTTGTTCTTCTACATAATGGATATTTTTATATCCTACTTCGCTTAAGATTTGTTTCACTGTTTTACCAGACGCACCATGTAGTGGAGTGAAAACTACTGTTAAATCGGTAGTTGATGCGATTGCTGGATTTTCTTGCACGGTTTTTAATTCCTCTATATAAGCCTGATCGATTTCTTCATCTAAATAGGTAACTAAGCGATCATCAAATGCTTGGTGAGTTATTTGAAGTGCATCACCAGCGTCGGAAACGTAACGAATAACAGCATCGGCATCTTCTAAATTTAACTGCGCACCGTCTTCTCCATATACTTTGTAACCATTATATTCAGGAGGATTATGACTTGCCGTAATAACAATCCCCATAAATGCATTTAGCTTTCGCACGGAATAAGACAGCTGCGGTGTTGTTCTAGGCTCGTTGTACAAATAAGCTTGAATCCCATTAGAAGCTAGTGTATTCGCTGCCTCGTTTGCGAATTCGGGAGAAAATCTACGACTATCATAAGCAATGACGACACCGCGTTTCATAGCATCGGCTCCGGCGTTTTTTATATACGCCGCAAGACCTGTAGTTGCTTTACGAATCGTATAAGTATTCATACGATTCGTACCAGCTCCTATTTCTCCTCTCATTCCACCTGTTCCAAATTCTAAATCCCGATAAAAAGCATCTTCTGCACGCTTTTCATCTTTTGCTAATTGATCTAGGTCTTCTTTCCAAACAGATTCTAACTCAGCAAAACGATTCCATTGCTCAAATAATTGTTTATAAGACATTCGCGAAACACCCATTCCTCATTTTTTATAATCTATACCATAGACATCATGTCGACGATCTTTTAAATGCTTAACTGTTCCGTCTTGTCGTTGGCGTCTTAATATTTCTAAATCGACATCTCCTATTAAAACCATTTCGACATTCGGTTCTGTTTCGCCTACAATTCCGTCTCTCGCAAATTCAAAATCAGACGGTGCAAAAATAGCTGATTGAGCATACTGGATATCCATATTTTCGGTTTGTGGTAAGTTTCCTACTGTACCTGATATAACCGTGTAAATTTGGTTTTCTACTGCGCGCGCTTGCGCACAATAGCGAACTCGTAAATATCCTTGTCGATCCTCTGTACAAAATGGCGTAAAAATAATATTGGCACCCATATCTGTTGCAATTCGGGCAAGCTCTGGAAACTCGATATCGTAACATATTTGAATGGCAATTTTCCCACAATCCGTATCAAATACTTGTACCGAATCTCCAGCACTAATTCCCCACCATTTGCGTTCATTCGGCGTAATATGGATTTTATACTGTTTGTCAATCGCGCCATCGCGATGAAATAAATACGCAATATTATAAATTTCTTCGTTCTCTTCTTCTACAAAATGAGAGCCCGCAATGATGTTAATATTGTAACGTACAGCTAAATCTGCAAACAATTCCATGTACTGTGGGGTATATTCCGTTAATTTACGAACTGCCTGACTTGGAGAAGGCTCATCTAAGAAAGACATAAGCTGGGTTGTAAAAATTTCTGGAAATACGACGAAATCGGATTGTGCATCGGATGCAACATCTACAAAATACTCACATTGATGCGCAAATTGTTCAAACGAATTAATTTTGCGCATCATGTACTGCACTGCACAAATTCGAACAGGATAGCTCGTCTTAAAATGACGCTTTGATAACGGGATATAATCTACGTTATTCCATTCCATTAAAGTAGCATATTTAACGGATGCCTTGTCATCCGGTAAATAATTTGGATTAATACGCATTAAAGTAAAACCATTCATCAATTGAAAGGTTAATACGGGATCGTATATTTTATGACGAGAAACAGCTGTTACATATTCTCTCGGTGACATTTCGTTTGCGTGTTTATGGTAATTTGGAATGCGGCCGCCAATAATAATGGATTTTAAATTAAACTGTCTGGCAATATCTTTTCTGCCCTCATACAAGCGTTGACCGACTTTCATCCTTCTAAATTCAGGATGCACCATTACTTCAATTCCATATAAGTTATATCCATCTGGATTATGATTTGTAATATAACCTGAATCTGTTACGTCAGACCATGAGTGACGGTCATCGTACTCATCAAAGTTAATAATAAGGCTGGAGCATGAGCCAATTACTTTCCCATCAAGCTCTGCTACTAATTGACCTTCTGGGAATATTGTTAAATGACTGCGTAAATGTGCTACTTCCCAAGGATCCATTCCTGGAAAGCATAAGCGCTGAATTTCTAAAATAGATTCAATATCAGAAAAAGTCGTTTGTCTGATAACCATGCTTTTTTCAAATTGAGATAAGTCAAATTCTTCCGACATATTATCCACTCCTCAAGTAATCACTAATTTCTATTATATAACTCTTTTCTGCACAGATAAAATGTTTTACATGCTTTCAAAGAACCCTTATACTTTGATTTGAGTTCAAAGTATTTAAAAGGAGCGGCCTATGACAAAAAAAGTTGAAAATTTAATGCTATTTATGTGGGTAGTGGCTTTTACTGCAACGCTTGGTTCTTTATACTTTTCCGAAATAAGACAATACGAGCCTTGTGAATTATGCTGGTATCAACGAATACTTATGTATCCTCTCGTATTGATAGTAGGAATTGCTTTTGTCCAAAAAAATGCTAAAATTGCACTTACTTCCCTTGCTTTTTCTATCATTGGTGCATGTATTTCTGCATACCATTATAGCATCCAAAAGTTAGACTTTATGCAAGATTCTGCTCCAGCTTGTGGAAGAGTATCTTGTACTGGTGAGTATATAAATTATTTAGGCTTTATTACGATTCCATTTTTAGCACTTATTGCTTTCATTTTAATCGCAGTTAGTAGTGTACTTGTTTTAAGAAGTTTGAAGGAGGAAAAATCATTATGAAGAAATTAGCTATATTCGGCGGGATTATCATCTTAGTTTTCGTACTAATATTCGTATTGAATGGACAAAAAAACAAGCAAGCATTATCGGACAACCCTTACGATAAAGAAAACCTAAGACAGTCTACAATTGATCTAATAAAAGATCCCAACTACCAAAATATCATCCTTCCAGATGACCTAAAAAAGAAAATTGATAGCGGCGAGCCTGTTACTGCTTATTTCTTCAGCCCAGAATGTGTGCACTGTCAGGAAATGACACCAAGACTAACGCCACTTGCAGAAGAAAACGGTATCGATATTGTAAAATATAATATACTTGAATATGAACAAGGTTGGGATGATTATTTAATCGAAGGTACGCCGACACTTATTTACTTTGAAGGTGGAAAAGAAGTAGCAAGAATGATGAATGCGCAACCAAATGAAAATATCCAAGCATTTTTTGATCAAGTCGTATTAAAATAATTAGATGGGTCGTGTCCAATAGACATGACCTTTTTTAAAGGAGAATAAAGGATGTTACATACACTAACCTATACAGTTCCAGAAGACGGACTAACGATTGAAACAATTTTACAAAACAACTGGAAGCTTGGAAAAAAACTTATCCATGACTTACGTATGCAAAAAGCAGTGAGTAACACTAGTGGGGAACTATTGCAATGGAAACTACCAAACAAAAAAGGAGATGTATTAGTTTTTAAGTGGGAAGGAGAATCGTCCAATTACGTCCCTTCCGATCAAATCCCATTATATGTTGCATATGAGGATGAATACTTATTAATAGCGTCTAAACCTCGTGGCGTTGCAACTCATCCGAACGAAGAAGGTCAAAACCATACATTTATGAATACCGTATCCCACTATCTATCAAGTAAAGGTCAAAATTATGGGGAACATGTTCACCGAATTGATGAAGGCACAAAAGGTTTAATCGTAGTTGCGAAAAACCCGATTGTTAAAGGAATGCTCGATCGTATGCTTGAAAATAAAACAATTATCCGCACATACGAGGCAATTTTGGAAGGACAGTTAAAAAACCAGCACGGCACGATTCGAGCTGCAATCGGAAACGATCGCCATCACCCAACGAGAAAGCGGGTTTCCCCTTCTGGTCAACAAGCTATCACGCATTACGAAGTAGTCGGCAGACATCCGCAGTTTACAAAGGTACATGCCATATTAGAAACGGGTCGTACACATCAAATCCGTGTACATTTTGCCCATCTGGGTCATCCAATTGTTGGAGATGACTTATATGGAGCGAAGAAAACACCTACTAAAACATATGAGCTCCATGCTTTTAAAGTACAATTTGCTCATCCGATAACAGGTGAAATGATCGTCGTAGAAGACAAGAGATAGTAATGCCACATTATCTATAAAATCGAAAAAAGTCATTATCAGAACTATTACGCTCTGATAATGACTTTTTAGTTTATAAATTTAACTCTTTCTTTGCATTTTCCACTGCCTGCATAAGCTCTGCATCTTTAACAATTGTCACATCAGGGTCCACTTGTTCCTTTTGAGGTAATTCAAACTGAAATTTTTCCGCATATGGTGCAGGTCTATTCATTAAGAACTCCGTAATCTGTTCCGCAATTTTTTCACGAGCTTCTTCAGCGGTCCTCTTACCAGTTACTATTTCATGCATCATATTCATAGACAAAGTATTGGCGCCTTCGTTATCGCAATGTACAGATACCTCTCCCCTTGTTCTGTCGATAACGAGACTACCCTCTAGTTTTGCTACTTCCCCTGCTTTTTCCGCTGGCACATGATAGTCAATAAACTGTTCGAGCATATCTACATGAGGTTCGGGAAAGTCATGAGGAACTCCTTCTTTATAAACGATTGTTTTCTTCCATGGACCATTATAATACCAAATAATTGTCGAATGTGTAGTGTCATTCGGTGGACCATAAAACTCGATCATCTTTTGCGTTACTTTTTTGGAAAGTGTTGGCCAGTCCTCTATTAACTTTTCGACTACTGTAAGGTCCACTGTAGTATTAGTGCCTCTTTTTCCATTCATATCAGTCGCATGAAGCTGCTTGTTAGATTCCATCGCAATTGCAGCTGTTTGTAATCGTTCCTGTGCGCTCAATTGATCGGCATATGGTTGATTTTTTTGTTCGTTACTATTCAATATTTCCATCCCTTTCTTCTATTTATTTAAATTTATTCTCTCTATTTATCTACCCTTTAACTAATCGACTAAACAAAATATTCCTAGAGTCTATACCATTCCGGACAAAAAATTTATCAGTACATCCCCAGTACTATTCTTTATAGTTTTAGTATACATTCTGGAAATGATTACAAGATTTATTTTAATTATCATGGGTATTCATTAGTAGAGGAGTATCCTGAAGAAGAGGGAAGCGATATACTTGTTTGGATTTTCAGATTTATTATCAGTAGCTATTTCAGCATTTATCATATTGCCCATTGTTGTATTTTTAAGAGAGAGTGGTTACTTAATTGTCAGTAAAATTTTAGGCGTAGAAAACCCAAGGATCACTATTGGCTCTGGCCCTCGGATTTTTAAAATAGGGATTTTCGATGTTCGAAAATATTATCATCTATATAGTTGGTTTTCTTATGATGATATACGAAGAAAAAATAAATTTACTTATGTCTTTATTTATGCTGGTCCTATTCTCGTTAACCTTTTGCTTGCATTAGTTATTAATGCACTTTTAGCGAATGGAATACTGCACGAATACAAGAATTTTTGGGAGCGATTTATTTTTTATGCGTTTTACTATGTTTTGTTTGATTTGGTTCCGATGAAAACTTTAAATGGGATGCCTAATAACGGGATGATTATTTATGAGATGTTACGATATGGTAAAAGAACCGATTATAATCAGCAGCCCTTTATCCCGACAACTACTGACGTAGAAAAAGAATATCAGGAACAAATGAAACAAATAAAAAAAAAGAAAGAGGTACAGGAATAGCATCCATGTACCTCTTTTTTCTTTTTACGGACTAAAAAGTATCTGGATCCATCCCTGTTCTTTCATCTAAGTTGAGTGCATCGATATTTTTCATATCCTCAGCTGACAGCTCAAAATCAAAAACTTGGAAGTTGTCTGTAATTCTAGCAGGTGTCACTGATTTTGGTATGACGATTAAATCGTTCTGTAAATGCCAACGGATAATTATTTGTGCCGTTGTTTTACCATATTTTGCACTAATATTTTGTAAAGTAGATTCATCAAGCAATCTACCTCTTGCTAGAGGCGACCAGGAAGTAACGGCAATTCCTTTTTCCGTACAGTAATTTCTAAGATCCACTTGTGTTAATCTTGGATGACACTCAATCTGATTGACCATCGGTTGTATGTTGGCTTTTGCTGCAATTGCTTCTAGATGATGCTGGTGGTGATTCGAAACACCAGTTGCGCGAATTAGTTTCTCTTCATATAAACGCTCGATTGCACGATATGTGTCAACAAACGTTTCTTTTACTGGCCAATGGGTTAAATACAAATCTACATAGTCCAAGCCAAGAAGCTCTAAGGATTTTTCAAACGCTTTTAATGTTTGATCGTATCCTTGATCGGTATTCCATACTTTTGTCGTAATGAAAATATCTTCTCTTGCAAGTTTAGAGTGACGAACTGCTTCTCCGACTTCTTTCTCGTTTGCGTAAAGAGATGCCGTGTCTATATGGCGATAACCATTATCAAGTGCAGTGGATATTGCTTGTAACGCAATATCTGGTTCGGTCATCTTGTAAACTCCTAAACCAATACGTGGCATTTCTACTCCGTTTGCTAAACGTTTTGTTGAATCCATATGTAATTCCATATTGATCGTCCTTTCTTTTAAAGAAAACGACTGAAAAGCTCAGTCGTTTTTCCTTTGTTTAATAGAAGAAGTATCATCTGATTGTGCTGGATCAGATACTCGATGATCTTTTTCTAGCTCATTGTCATCGCGAAGCTTCTCCATTTGTTTTCCTAGTTGCTTTACTTCTTCCATATTTGTTGCCATCGAACCGTTTTCTGGACCATTTTTCAAATTACTCATTTAAAAAATCACTCCTTTTCTATATCCTAGTAGAATTGGATGGCAGATGCAACTCTCAAAAGGTACATTTTTTGCCATAAATTCATTTTTGCCAATATTTCTTTTTACCCTAAAGTAATGTATACTTATGGTTGAATATACTGGAGGAGGCGCTTAATATGAGATTAATCCTAGTTCTTGGCGTTTGTGTAGCATTCCTTACTGCGATCTTCACTGCAGGATATGATGACAAACCAGGTGCATCTAAAAAATAAGAATGTATGTTAAAACGGACGATGCCTTTACGGGCTCGTCCGTTTTTTTTAATGTAAATTAGGATAATCTTGTTGTCTTAATGCTTCATATATTAATATAGCAGCCGTATTAGATAAATTTAAGGAACGAATATTATCATTCATCGGAATTCTAAGGGCTCGGTCCGGATGCGCATCAATTAGTTCACGTGGCAACCCTTTCGTTTCGCGTCCAAAAATAAAGAAATGATCCTTCTCTGCGTCACTAAAGTTATAAGTAGTATGCGGCTTCGCACCAAACTTCGTGATTAAATAATATTCCGCTTCAGGGTGTGTCGCAAAAAAGTCATCTAGCCCATCATAATAAGTAATATCTACATGCTCCCAATAGTCTAAGCCAGCTCGTTTAAGCATTTTGTCATCTGTAGAAAATCCAAGAGGTCTGATTAAATGTAATTTTGCCCCTGTTCCTGCACATGTTCTAGCGATGTTCCCTGTATTTGCAGGGATTTCAGGTTGATATAACACGATATTAATACTCACTATTTCCACTTCCTATTTCTCAATTGTATAAAATTCTAAGCCTTTACGAATTTCTATTAGTACTTCTTCTGCTTTTTCGGTTTGCTCTGCTTTCTTCAATGCAGTCCGACCTTCTTCTGTGTTTATCTTTCCAATAGCCCAAGCTGCTGTTCCTCTTATTACCGGACGAGCATCCTTTTCCATCAGTTCGATCAATGTTGGTACAGCGGACTCTTCTTTAAAGTGAGCAAGCGCTAATATGGCATTTCGCTGAATTGGATTTTTCCCTCTCCAAGCACCAGACATATGTCCATATGTCTCTTTAAACGTCCGATTCGTCATGTTCAGCAATGGTAGAAGCAGTGGCTTTACAAGCTCTGGATCTGGTGTAAATGCTTCTTGATGCAAATTCGCTTTTCCTTTGTTTTTCGGGCAAATCGTTTGGCAGGTATCGCACCCATATATACGATTCCCTATTTTTGTGCGAAATTCATCCGGAACCATTGTTTTCGTTTGTGTGATAAAAGCGATGCATCTTTGTGCATTTAACTGTCCTCCTTGGATTAATGCTCCAGTCGGACAAATATCTAAACAAAGTGTGCACTCGCCACATTGATCCTCCATCTGTTCGCTTGGAGCAAATGGAATGGATGTGATCATCTCACCTAAGTATACGTAGGAGCCAAATTCAGGAGTAATAACCGCACAGTTTTTGGCACTCCAACCGATTCCAGCACGTTCTGCAACTGCACGATCGGACAACTCACCAGTGTCTACCATGGAACGCAGTTTTGCATCCGGTATATGGGTTAATATATATAATTCTAAGAGCGCAAGCTTTTCCCGTAAGACGGTGTGATAATCCATTCCCCAGGAAGCTCTAGCGAAGATTCCTCGTCGTGCTCCTTTTATACTTTTCGGAGCATCTTTCATTTTCGATGGATACGCTATGGCAATCGAAATAATACTCTCTGCGTCAGAAAGTAAAAGCTCTGGATGCGTTCTTTTTTCAATATCTGGTTCTTCAAAACCCGAAGCATATCCTAGCTCTTGTTGTCGAATTAATCTATTTTTCAATTCCTTGAATGGAGAAGCAGACGTAAACCCAATTTTATCAATTCCAATGGAAGCTGCATATTCTATTAGTTGTTGTTGAAATTGATTGATATTCACAATTGTTCTCCTTTCTTATGATACACTTAAGAAAATAGTTGTAAGGATGGTTGCTATGATGTTTACATTAAATGATTCTTTATTGCAAATCGAACCTAACTTTAAAATAGGCATTATTCATTATACCAAAATTGTCGTTTCTCCTTCGCCTCAAATGCTTAAAGGTCGGCTCCAATTATTTCAAGAACAGCTCTTCTTTGAAATGGAAGAGAAAAAAGTTACCGAATTTGACGGCATAAAAGAATGGCGAGTGCTGTGGAAGAAGTTTGGTGCTGATCCAAATAGATATCGCCACTCCGCGGAAGCATTATATCGACGAATTGCAAAACAAAATTATATCACACCAATGCATTCTGCAGTAGATTTAAATAATTTCTTCTCGTTGCGTTATGAAATACCAATGGGCATATACGATGTAGAAAAGATTGAAGGAAATGTTCAAATTTCTATTGGCAATGAAGACACGTCTTATGAAGGCTTGAATGGTAGAGAAAACAAATTACATAATATACTTACGCTTCAAGATACTGCCGGAGCATTTGGTAGTCCCTTTGTCGATTCAATCCGAACAGCAGTAACGGAAACAACAACGGATGCCTTTCAAATCGTCTTCCTCCGTCCAACGATGAATATGGAGGAAAGTCAAAAACTAATCCATTCGATGGAAGCAATGTTTACTCAAATTCATGGTGGAGAACCAAATTCTTTTGTTTTAAATACAAATAATAGAGAATGGGAGATTTAATATATGGCAAATATTTCGTTAGCAGAGGCTGTAAAACTAAAAAGTATACTATTAAAAAGAATTCATGAGCTGGAAGAAGAAATTATGCGCGTAGCTTTTATAACTATTGAAAAAGGCAGTTCTCCTGAAATTGGACCTCGTACGGTCTCTGTAGTAGACAATGAAATTACATTAACAAGAAAAGATATTCGAACGCTCGATAAACTTATCTATGAAGCGAATATAAGCAATACAGTGACTTTTAAAGACAAAGCTTATACAATTGTAGAAGCAATAGAACTTGCTACACAAATGCGTGCCCAAGCAAGGATCTATAAACAATTAGGCGCATCAGAAAAAGAAAGAGTACAGTATGGATATGGAGATGGAACGACCTATGTCCAGGTTGCCCTATTTAATCCTGAAGAATATCGTGTAAATGCTCTTCAATACGAAAAAGAAGCAAATAAACTATCTGGGATCATCAATGCAAAAAACTACTCCATCACGATTAATTTTGATGATGAAAAATACGCATAATCCTTGGTAAGGTGAGACTCTTTACCAAGGGCATAGTTAGGAAATCGCTCTCAAATTGAATTAGACAAACCAATGACCTCTAACCTTTCACTTTGTGACTCATGACTAATGACCATCCATTGCAATAGCAAACGATTTCTAATTAGTGTGCTCTGCGATTTCCTGCTATGTAAAACGCTCCTTCCCACTTTTGTGGAGGAGCGTTTTAATAATATAATTTTCTTTAATTAACCTAAAATATTACATAGAAAATGAGGAATTTACATGTCGATTAATATTTGGTTCAATAGATGGTTTTCAACTGTAGCACATTACATGGAGATGATTCGACATAATTCAGATCAACAAGAGTTTGTTATCTACGGCACACATCCTAATCCTGATACGGTGTATTTTAATTACTGTGATGTATCAGGCACAGAACCAGATATCGAGGGAGAAGCATATTTACAGTTTTGTATAGACTACTGTATACAAAACCAGATCCATGTATTTGTTCCACGAAAAGAAAATGTGCTTATCTCTCAAAATTTAGACAAATTCGAGGAAATCGGTGTAAAAGTGTTAGTTTGTCCAGATGGTGATTTAATGGCCTTAGTAGATGACAAAGCGGCGATGTACCGTTCCTTAGAAAACCAAGCGAATGAAGGGAATTTTATAGTAGCTATCCCTTCCTACCGAATTGTCAACAATGCGAAAGAATTCCAAGCTGCTTATGAGGCATTAAGTAAGAATAATACGAAGCTATGTATTAAGCCTGTCATTGGAGAAGGTGCGAGCGGATTCCGTATTATCGATAATAAAGCAGATACTATTCCTTTTATATTCAGTACCGCTTCCTCCCAAAAGATTTCTTATGATACAGCTGTTAAAACTTTACAAACTCAGGAGCATTTCCCCGACTTAATGGTATTAGAATATCTCGATGGTTATGAGTATAGCATTGACTGTCTAGCCGAAGCCGATGGAACTTTACTTACGGCAATACCAAGGAAAAAAGGAAATGGACGCATTCGTGAGATTGAATACAATAAAGAATTAATTGAAATCGCTGAGAAAATGGCTGCACAATATAAAATTCCTTACGTATTTAATATCCAAGTAAGATATAAAGACGGCATTCCAAAACTATTAGAAATTAACCCTCGTATGAGTGGTGGGTTACATATAAGCTGTCTATCCGATATTAATTTCCCCTATTATGCAATTAAGTTATTACTAGGCGAGCAATTAGAAACCCTTGATCCTAGGTTTGATGTGAAAGCAACGCATATTGAACAACCGGTAATATTATCAACTTTGAAGGAGCCTGTAGTGTTAGTTTAGGTGTTTGTCCTATTTTCGTGGGGAATTGTCCGACTATTTAAAGAGATTGTCCAACATTGCAATGATTGTCCAACTTCGGGAGGAGATTGTCCAGCTATGTGAAGCGATTGTCCAACTTCGGGCAGAGATCATCCAACTTTCGGGAAAGATTGTCCAGCTTCGAGTAGTGATTGTCCAACCTTGGAATGATTGTCCAGCCTTGAGCAGAGATCGTCCAACTTCGTGTAAAGATCGTCCAACTTTGAGCAGAGATTGTTCAACCTCGGAATGATTGTCCAACTTCCGGAGGAGATTGTCCAACTATGTGAAGGGATTGTCCAACTTTCGGCGGAGATCGTCCAACCTTGGAATGATTGTCCAGCTTTGAGCAGAGATCGTCCAACTTCGTGTAAAGATCGTCCAGCTTTGCGCAGAGATTGTCCAACCTTGGAATGATTGTCCAGCTTTCAGCAGAGATTGTCCAACTTCGTGTAAAGATCGTCCAGCTTTCAGCAAAGATTGTCCAACTTCGAGTAAAGATTGACCAGCTTTGCGCAGAGATTGTCCAACCTTGCACTGATTGTCCAACTATGTGAAGAGATTGTCCAACCTTGCACTGATTGTCCAACTTTGAGCAATGATTGTCCAGTTTCAGGAAGAGATTGTCCAAATTACAATCAAGCGATGTAGAGACTCCCTCTCACTAAGACGCACCTTCACCATAATGCTGATCACATAAACTAAGCATAAAAAATCAACCATTTAACAAGCAATGGTTGATTTTTTAACTTATATTTTCTATTTAATTAGTAAGCACGACCGAACCATACAGTATGTTTCGATTCCTTGCCACAGTTGATGCATGTTGCTTTTTCAGCTGGTGGGTTGAATGGAATATTACGTGTCGTAAATTTCGTTTCATTCTTCACATGCTCTTCACAAGCGTCATCTCCACACCAACCTGCAAGAATCCATCCTGGGATTTCTCCTTTATCAGTTGAATCAGTAAGATGTTGTTTTAACTCATCTAATGTGTTCACATGTGTATGCGAGTTTTGATCACGGAATGCACGAGCTTTTTCAAGTAAACGTGTTTGCATTGTTGTTAACTCTTCTTCAATGCGTTCCACTAAATTAGGGATATCTACAGATACTTTATTCTCTTCATCTCGAGCTTTTAATAGTGCTTGGTTGTTTTCTAAATCACGTGGTCCTAATTCAATACGAACTGGAACTCCTTTTAACTCCCACTCATTAAATTTATAGCCTGGAGATTGGTCAGAATCATCTAGACGAACACGAATACCTTTTGCTTTTAATGCAGCAAACACTTCATCTAGTTTTTCCATAATAGCAGGATTCTTTTTCCAAGGTCCTACTGGTATTAATACAACTTGAGTTGGAGCAATACGTGGTGGCAATACAAGCCCTTGCTCGTCACCATGAACCATAATAACCGAACCGATTAGACGTGTAGATGTTCCCCAAGATGTTGTATGCACATGCTGATGCTTGTTTTCTTTATTTAAATACTTAATATCAAATGCTTCAGCAAACTTTGTTCCAAGGTAATGAGATGTACCAGCTTGCACTGCTTTTCCGTCCTTCATCATGGCTTCAATAGAATACGTATCTACAGCCCCTGCAAAGCGTTCAGAAGGAGTTTTTTGACCATCGTATACTGGAATTGCTAATAGCTCTTCTACGACCTCTTTATAGATGTTAAGCATCTGCATTGTTTCCGTACGTGCCTCTTCTTCATCTGCATGCGCAGTATGACCTTCTTGCCATAAAAATTCAGAAGTGCGAATGAAAGGAAGAGTTTTCTTCTCCCAACGGAATACGTTTGCCCATTGGTTGATAAGCACTGGTAGATCACGGTAACTCTTAATCCAGTCAGAATATAAATGACCTATCATTGTTTCAGAGGTTGGACGAAGTGCTAGGCGCTCTTCCAATTTTTCACCTGCTGCCTCTGTTACCCATGGAAGCTCTGGTGAGAAGCCTTCGATATGATCTTTTTCTTTTTGAAAAAATGATTCTGGAATAAGCATTGGGAAATAAGCATTGCGATGTCCAGTCTCTTTAAAACGTCGATCCATTTCAGCTTGAATATGCTCCCAAATCTCAAAGCCATCCGGTTTAAATGCAATACACCCACGAACTGGCGTATAATCCATTAAATCTGCCTTCTGAATTGTGTCAATATACCATTTCGAAAAATCATTTTGTTGTTGATTTGTCATAAAGTTCCCTCCTAATAATAAAAAGCACAGAGCAGTCCTCGGAAAAGGACGTCTCTGTGCTGTATAGACGTGGTACCACCTTAGTTTAGCTAAAATCCCTTTTAGCCCTCTAATACGTTTGTTAACGAAAACGACTCGGTTATGTTTGCATAACATCTCCGTGGTAGGTTTCAACAAGAAGTGGTGATATAGCTCTCAGCAAGCTGCTATATTTTCTGTTTCACAATTCTTATTTACTTGGCCACATCAAAGATTGTATATACTTAATAATATACCAAATAGATGAATTTAATACAATCTCCATTCTTACTTCATGTAATCACTAACGTAGTTATTCCCATGGTGCCATCAGGGTTATGATACTCTTCTATTCTCTGGTGCTTGTATAATTTCGTTTACTCTCTTATACTTATTAATAATTCTGACTAAAAGGCGGTTATGATATGAATTTAGGAGCATTTTCTGTAAGTTTAAAAGTAAAAGACATTAATAAATCCAAGACATTCTATGAAAATCTTGGTTTTCAAGCTATGGGAGGAGATATTACACAAAATTGGCTTATCATGAAAAATGAAAATTGCATAATTGGCCTCTTCCAAGGTATGTTCGAAAATAATATTCTCACTTTCAATCCTGGCTGGAATAGTAATGCAGAAAATCTCGAGTCATTTACAGATGTTCGAGAACTTCAAAAACAACTTAAAGAAAAAGGAATAAAAATACTGCAAGAAGCGGATGAAACTACAGAAGGACCTGCATATTTTACAATTGAAGATCCAGATGGTAATCAAATTCTTTTAGACCAGCATAGATAATAAAAGTGGTATATATTAATATAATAATGTAAAAGCAGGTTCACTGATCCTGCTTTTTATTTCTTTCTTCGTTTAACGTAATTTCACTCGTCATTTACTATATGCAAAGAAGACCAAATGTTAAAATGTGCATAGGTCTGTAGGATATAGATCATTTATCCTTTGTCATGAATGCGAGTTATATAGGCTAATCTTCTTTTCCACTCCAAACCTGTGACAACACCTATGCTTTAATACTGCCCCCCTTTCCACCAATTGGACTATTTTAAAAGCACAGAGTAGTTCTGGTATTAGGACTTCTCTGTGCTTAATATGTGTGAACACATTAGTTAAATTAAATTCACTCTAAATGAAAAATTGCTTCCCTCGGAGGAAAGCATCTGTAATAGTCTAATAATATTAATTGTACAAAGTTCTAAAACGATTTATATGCAATCCTTTTTTAGAAGATTCTTTTCCTTATCCATTTCAAAGTTTATCATCGTTGCTTTCTTATACGCTTCTGCTTTTGAGGAAGCATATACATCTATAATTTTGCCATTCATAATGAAGTTATATTTTTTTATCATTTTAGGTCCCCCAATTTTTTTATTATTTTCTATATGTCGGCTCACTCTGGTATACATTTCACTTAACCAACATTTATATTATTAACTTCCCTGTCTTTATCTTTATTAAACAATTAATTTGTAAATCCCCCTTTATGAACATTAAACAAAGAACCCTTGGTCTAAAAGGATTAACAACTAAAGCTCAATAAAATATCTATTTTCCTTTTCTATGACCTCAAATCCTACTGATTTGTATAGATTTAATGCTTTTTCATTCTCTGTATCTACCATTAATTTAGCCTCTTTCAGACCTTTTTCTTTTAGATAATTAATTGCCGTAGTAAGGAGAAACTTAGCAATACCTTTTTTACGCCATTGTTTTCGAACAAATACTTCTTCAATCATTCCTATTTCATCCTCTTGCCATACCATCGCACTAGGAAGGATTGTTCCATTCTCCCTAACTGTAATGGTAGTCCAGGATTTATTATTCTTGTATTCACGTAATCTATTTAACCCTAATACAGCATCAGGCCAGATTTCTGATTCAATCTCTAAATATTCTTTTTCCTCTTCCAATCTACTCATCTTCCAATATTCCCATTGTAAATCCGGTACCAAGTTAGCGGGTTCAATAAGTTTTTTTAGATCTCTGTTCATCGTGTATAGGGTGTTCAATGGACTAAAACCTTTTTCCCCTACAAAAAAATGATTATTATTTACTTCTGTCCCAAAATTCCCGACACATAAATATGTATGATAAGTTGAAGAAAGTAATTGTTTGAATTCTAATGCTCGATTATATAGTTTTTCATATAGTTGATTATATAATTTATAATCGGTTTCTCTCTCAGGCAGTACTTTTAAGTTCAAATAGATAGCGTTTCTACTCTCTAGAGGGGATCCATCCCTCACAACATTAATCACTTCAATTTGTCCTTTTGCAATCATTTGTTCATTTTCAAAGGCACAGTATACGTTCTCCCAATTTTCCTCTGGACCAATCCACCAAAACACCACCTGCTTTCCCGTTGTTACAGCCTGATAAAAGTCACCTAATAATGGCATGTCAGCTTGTTGAAAATTTCTAATTACGGTTGAACTCATAATACTACTTACTCCTTTTATATCAATTACTTGGTTTAATACCATTAAAAGTTTAAAGAAAAGTCTGAATATTAATATCATAAATTATATATTATTACCAAAAAATGCACAAGAAGTAATAATAAGTTTCAACAATAGAGTAGGCGCATGAAAATTAATTCATGCGCCTCTCGCAGATCCGTACGTGCGGGTCATCGCATACGGCTCCTCCATGCTTATCCCCTTTG
>NZ_JBIVOJ010000017.1:0-82582 GCF_044754065.1 Psychrobacillus sp. NPDC093180
CAAAGGGGATAAGCATGGAGGAGCCGTATGCGATGACCCGCACGTACGGATCTGCGAGAGGCGCATGAATTAATTTTCATGCGCCTACTCTATTTTGAGCAAATCAAAGAGGTTGGGAAGCATAATAATATAAGATAAACGCCAGCTTTAACTAAAATAAACGAAAGTGTTGACAGCTAAAATGGTTACATGTTATATTTAGTTCGAATTAAAGATAATTCATTTAAAGATTATTTATTTGAAGACATTTTGAGGAGTATGTTTTTTGAAAATGGCCACAGTAAATCGTATGCTGTTCCTGTTATCTTTCTTCAGCCAAGGAGTAGTTAGATAGGAAACAAATGATTAAAATACATCAAAAAGTTAGGTAGAAGTGAAAAATAATTTAATATATATCTCGAATTCGAGATTCATTAATTAATTGAAATAAAAGGAGGAAATAGAATGAATCATTTAAAAGGAATTCACCACGTCACAGCGATTACAAGTAGCGCAGAAAAGAATTATGAATTTTTCACTTACGTATTAGGAATGCGTCTAGTAAAGAAAACAGTCAATCAGGATGACATTCAGACGTATCACTTATTCTTTGCAGACGATAAAGGATCAGCTGGTACAGATATGACATTCTTCGATTTTCCGGGTATTCCCAAAGGGACACATGGTACGAATGAAATATATAAAACAGCTTTCCGCGTTCCAACAGATGCCGCACTGGATTACTGGGTAAAACGCTTTAATAAATACGAAGTAAAAAATTCCGGTATTAAAGAAGTATTCGGTAAGAAAACTATTTCATTTGTCGATTTCGATGATCAGCAATATATGTTAGTTTCAGATGAATTTAACGAGGGTATTGCATCTGGGACGCCTTGGCAAAATGGTCCAGTACCACTTGAATTTGCGATTACAGGTTTAGGGCCGATTCATATTCGTATTGCACAATTTGATTATTTCAAAGAGGTTTTGGAAAAAGTAATGTTGATGCGTGAAATAGCACAAGAAGATTCTCTACATTTATTTGAGGTCGGAAAAGGGGGAAATGGCGCACAAGTAATTGTGGAACATAATACGACTTTCCCTGCAGGACGACAAGGCTATGGTACAGTACATCACGCAGCCTTCCGCGTAGAAGATACAAAAGTACTGTATGAGTGGATTGACCATATGCAAGCAGCCGGTTTTGGTATTTCGGGATATGTGGATCGCTTCTTCTTTGAATCTTTATATGCACGTGTGGCACCTGGCATCCTTTTTGAATGGGCAACAGATGGTCCAGGATTTATGGGCGATGAACCTTACGAAACAGTGGGAGAAATTTTATCGTTACCACCATTCCTTGAAGGAAAACGCGAACAAATTGAAGCATCCGTGCGACCGATTAATACAATACGTAGCACACTAAATATCCAAAAAGAGTACTTGTAAGGAGGTGAAATAGAAGAAATGGGATTTTTAAGTAAATTATTTGGAACACAACAACAACCTGAGGAGGAAAAAACAATGACAAAATCAAATATAGGTATTATTTTAGGTTCAACACGTGAAGGACGCGTAAGTCCACAAGTAGGAGCATGGGTAAAAGAATTAGCAGATAAACGCGGAGACGCTAACTACACAATTATTGATATCGCTGATTACAAATTACCACTTTTAGGTGAAGCAGGCGGCGACGCATCTGGTGCAGCAGCATGGTCAGAAATTATCGCAAAACAAGACGGATTTGTATTCATCGTTCAAGAATACAATCACTCAATCACAGGAGCCCTTAAAAATGCACTAGATTACTTACGTGAAGAGTGGAACAACAAAGCAGCAGGTATCGTGTCTTACGGTTCTGTAGGTGGAGCTCGTGCAACAGAACATTTACGTGGTATTTTAAGTGAATTATTAGTAGCACACGTACGTGTACATCCTGCATTGTCATTATTTACAGACTTCGAAAACGGTACAGATTTCAAACCAGCTGCAGTTCAAGCAGATTCAGTAAACCAAATGTTAGACCAAGTGATTCCTTGGACAAATGCACTAAATACAGTTCGTAAATAAGTTTATTGTATGTAATTCTTTACAAATCACAAAATGTACATGAGTGCATGTACATTTTGTGCTTTATATGAATAAATTTTGAGCAAAACGTTATCAAGTAGATTGAAGGTTTCGCTCAGGGTTTATGAATGAGGATAACAGATTCAAGAAAGGGGAAGTGTCAAGATGAACAAAATAGCAGGGCATCACCATATTTCGATGATTACCAAAAAAGGACAACAAAACAATCAGTTTTATCAAAATGTACTTGGACTTCGGAGAGTGAAAAAAACGGTCAATCAAGATAATCCAAGTATGTATCATCTATTTTATGGTGACTTAACAGGAAGTGCAGGAACAGAGCTGTCTTTTTTTGAATTGCCTATGGCAGGAAGGACAAAGAGAGGAACCAATGCTATTACGCGTATTGGTTTGCTCGTCCCTTCTTATGATAGCTTGCTATATTGGAAGAAAAGGTTTGAATTACTAGATGTGCAACATGGAGAGTTGACCATGTATGCAGGGCGTGAAGCCTTACATTTTGAAGATTGTGAGGGACTTCGACTGGTCCTTCTAAATAATAATGGTGACGCAGTGCCGGAATATTGGCAGTCTTGGGATGATTCAATTGTTTTAAGTGAGCATCGTATTCTTGGAATGGGTGCTGTGGAAATGACGGTACGATCACATAATAGCTTAGCGAGCACATTAGAAAACCTCTTTGGGTATGAGCTTGCTTCTCGAAATGAAAACGAAGCTATCTATCAGTCAATAAAAGGACAGGCTTTTGGTGAAATTGTTATTGTAGAGCAAGATGGAGCAAAAGAAAAACCTGGCAAAGGAAGTGTACATCATCTAGCTATCCGAGTAAAAGATAGTGAAGAGCTACATCAGTGGCAGCAGCGTATTCAAGACTTTGGTTTTGAGGTAATGAAAATTACTGACCGTTACTATTTCGAGAGCTTATATTTTAGAGAGAAAAACGGAATTTTATTTGAGTTGGCAACAGACGGACCAGGATTTACAGTAGATTCTTCCATCGAATTACTTGGTAAAAAACTAGATTTACCACCATTTTTAGAAGACAAACGTGCAGAGATAGAGGCAAACCTAAAGCCTATTGAGTAATAATCCACGATTAAGCTGTTATCGAAAGCTGAACGTTTAATTTATTGAAGTTAACAACTAACTAAGGAGGAAATAATGATGAAAAAACAAACTGCGGGTATCCACCATATTACAGCAATTGTGGGGCATCCACAGGAAAATATCGATTTTTATGCAGGAATATTAGGTTTACGTTTAGTCAAACAAACAGTGAACTTCGATGATCCTGGCACATACCATTTATACTTTGGAGATGGTGGTGGAAAGCCAGGTACAATTATTACGTTTTTCCCTTGGGCAAATGCATATCAAGGACAAATTGGAGACGGTCAAGTAGGCGTCACAACGTATGTAGTGCCAACAGGATCATTAAGTTTCTGGGTCAACCGTCTCGCTACATTTGCGATTCCATTTAAAAAAGCGGAGCGTTTTGGTGAGCAATTGATTCAATTTGACGATCCACATGGCTTACATTTAGAGCTTGTTGAACGTGCAGAAGGGGAACAAAACGACTGGACATTTGGTGGAGTAACACCGGAAGTTGCGATTAAAGGCTTTGGCGGTGCAACGCTTTACTCTACCAGACCAGAGGAAACTGCAAAAACCTTAACGGAGGTAATGGGGCTTGAATTGGTAGGCACGGAAGGTGATTATTCACGCTTCAAAGCTCCAGCAGATATCGGTAATATCATCGATTTAAAAATGGTAACAGGTGTAAGAGGCTCAATGGGTGTCGGTACTGTTCACCATATAGCATGGCGAGCGAAGGATGATGTAGATCATCTAGAGTGGCAGCAGTATGCGATGAGACATGGTCAACATGTAACCGAAGTGAAAGACCGCAATTATTTTAATGCACTGTACTTCCGTGAGTCAGGAGAAATACTATTTGAAATTGCAACAGACCCACCAGGATTTGCACATGATGAAACAATTGAAACAATGGGGACGCATTTAATGTTACCTGTACAATACGAACAACACCGTGAGCAATTAGTCAATTCACTTATTCCAATTCAAGTGCGCTCAATTGATTAATGTATATCCTTAGTTAAATATCATAACAAAACCAGCTTAATGTAGATTGAGCTGGTTTTGTTTTTGTTAAAAACGTCCTTAAATAATCAATTTTGAAACTTTATATTCATTTAAAACGTATTAGTACTAATATTTAAATTATTTTGTTTGTTTAAAGGGACGGCTTCTTTTTGTTTCGTTTTTACTTCGAGTGTTTATATCCTCATTAGCCACAATATTTACTTAAAAAATTTAATAGAAATGGAGAGAAACACCTAAAAAATATCTTAAGCTGAGAGGGGAAAAATGAAGAAAATACATATTTTCGGTGCTTCTGGTTCAGGAGCGTCCACACTAGGAGACTCATTAGCAAACAAATTGTTCTATACTCATCTTGATACGGATGAATATTTCTGGCTCAATAAATTTACAGACATAAGAAGCATAGATGATAGAAAGAAATTACTGAAAGAAGACTTATATAAGTATGAAAGGACAGTACTGTCGGGAGCATTATGTGGTTGGGGTGACAGCTTTAAATCTTATTTTGATTTGGTAATCTTTTTGTGGATTCCGCAAGATATCAGAATGAAGAGGTTGCAAGAAAGAGAGTTTCAAAGATATGGCAATGAAATATTACCTGGTGGTATTAAACAGGCACAGTATGAGCAGTTCATGGAATGGGCTTCCTTATATGATCATGCAGGAATGGAAGTTAGGAGTAAGACACTGCATGAAAGTTGGATAGCCGACTTAACTTGTCCGGTATTGAGAATAGAAGGAGATTCTACAGTACAAGAGCGAGTAGAAATCACTTTAGAATATTTACGATTAAATGAACAATAAACAAATTCCTGCAGTTATGCTCGAAAATTTCAAAATAAGGTGGTGTTTTAATGTTTAATATGGGAGAAATGATTTATCTGATTATCGTGTGGGGACTTATCATTTTATTTGTAGTATCGTTTACACTATTTATCAGAAGATTGCTCTTGAATCAACAAGCACAAAAGAATCAACTTCAAGAAATTGAAAAGAAATTGGATAAATTAATGAAGTTGATGAACGGCTAATAGATTAGGTTCATTTAACAGGAAGTGGAACTTTATATGGAATCATGGAGTCATATTCAGAAAATGAACTAGAGGTGCAATATGAAACGATTCAGTTTAATCTCCATATTTTTCATGCTTTTAGGAATTCTTTTCTTTACAGTGAATTGGATAATAGAAGGATATTTTGAGCCTCTTATCCTTATCGGATTTATTTTTATACTAATTGGGGCTATATTTTGTTTTATAGCCATATTTATAAAGGAAGCAGGAAGTACAAAATTTATAACACTTACTTCTTTTTTTCTCATTCTCTTTTTAGTTGTTTGGTTTGAACCCTTTCACGTTATACGAATGATGACTTGGCTTAAAAATGTTTTTTAATTCCCACAAATAGAGATACAACCAAAGCTATTCCTAGGAGGTGTTTATTTTGAATAATCACGATAAAGCGAAAGAAAAAAGAGAGCGATTGAGACAAGAGGAACTAAAAAATAATCCGACTGGTTCTCTAAACGATGCCTTAAATAGAGGAAACAATGGGAATTTAACGGATTTAACAGGCGGTATGGGATGGAAAGGGATAGGAATATTAATCGTTGTTTTAATAGTTGGGTATGTTTTGTATAAATTGTTTTTTTGATTTGGTAGTAAATACAAATAAGAGATGACCTGAATAAAAATTAATAGTAAAATGCAATATTTCGGCAGCTGAACATGCAAGCAGTTCAAAATATAAATGGATCGTGAACATATAGTTATCCAAGCATCCCACTCCTCACCCCGTTAGATATATAAAGCCTAACTTCTTCATTAGAATGAGAAATTAGGCTTTATAAATTGCACATAATAGCGCACGATTATCGAATGTCAGTATTTAGAGCTAATCTTTCTTTTTTCATAGGAAATATCAGTCCCATATATTCGGCCTTTGAACTCCTGCTGTTCGTAAATAATCAAGAAGTTGTCCAGTATGAACAGATTCATGATAAGCGATTCTTAGCAACATATCTCCAAGTTCTCGAATATATCCGACGTCAGATCGGTCTATTTTTATATTTGTTAGATCGTCCGTATTAAATGACTTAACGAATTTTAAGAATTTATTTCGATATGATTGTGAGAATTCTAATTCTTCGTTAATGGTGGTAAAGACTTTTGAGTCATAAGGGTTATGTGTTTCTATGTTAGTCCCGTCTATATGCTTTATTAAAATTTGATGATAAAGATATTCGCCTTCAAGTACGTGTCTTATCATTTCCTTGCAAGACATTGCTTCAGCGTCTGGACGCCAATCCATTTTTTCGGCAGGAATGGATGTCCATAATTTAATGCTCCTCCGACGAATCTCCTCAAAGTTCAGCACTAGTAAATCATTCTCATTCATTGTTATCTCTCCTTTCTCTCATTACTGTTATTGTATCAGTTGAAAACTTCGACTATAATCGAAGTATAAATGTTCATGGAGGAATAACCATGGGAAGCAAACCTGATTTTTCATATATCGCAAAACTAATGGCTGATACATCGAGAGCTGCAATGTTGGATGCTCTTCTCGGTCTTGATGGTCTTCCAGCTACTGAGTTAGCGAGAAAAGCTAATATCACACTGCAAACTGCAAGTAGTCATCTGACAAAACTGGTAGAAGGAAATCTCGTTCGTGTAGAAAAACATGGTCGACATCGTTACTTTCGCCTGGCAAGTACTGATGTGGCCAGAGCGATAGAAACATTGATTGTTATTGCCCCTCCTGCACGTATCAATTCCCTAAAGAGTTCTTCACGAGCAGAGAAAATTAAAATTGCTCGCACTTGTTTTGATCACTTGGCAGGAAAACTTGGAGTATCTATAACAGAAGCCTTTTTAGAAAAAGAATATTTAATAGAAGATCAAGATGATTTTCTTGTAACGGATAAGGGGAAAGAGTTTTTTTATTGTTTAGAAATCGATACGGATATTTTACAAAAGAATAGAAGACATTTTGCTCGAAAGTGTCTGGATTGGAGCGAAAGACGCTACCATCTGGCTGGGTCGTTAGGAAAAGCCGTTTTAGTGCGTTTGTTTGACCTAGGCTGGTTCGAAAAGCTTCCTGACCGAGCTGTAAAAATTACAGAGAGGGGCAAAGCGGGATTATACGAAACTTTAGGTATTACTGTCGACCATCTTTAAAGTAGTCTAAACCGGTAGCTGTCCTTGTATAAAAAAGCAATCTTTTGTAAAATAACTCTATTTATACTGATTATATAGCGTGAATAATTTACAGAGCATTTGAAGTGAAAATATTGATTTGATTGCATTTTGCAAGTATATAAAGCGGTTAAAACAATCAAAATTGACCTGGTTTTTCCACCAAAACTTCGCTAGAGGAAATGGATAAAAAGAGAGATATTGTACAAAAGCAATATCTCTCTTTTGTTTTTCTGAAATATTCCAGATTAATAATTATAAATTTTTTATATGAAACTGACGCTTATTTGATCTGTTGCTTTGGCCAGATGGATCTTTTCGTATTAACCAAAACAACTCCCAAAATTATGATTACCGCACCAATAACATGAAAATAATGAAATGGCTCGCTTAAAATCAGTACACCCGAAAGAATGGTAATTAAAGTTGCAACGTTGTTAAACACACTTACTTGAATAACCGGTAGTTTTGATACGGCGTAAATAGATAATAAAGACGTACCTAATGTAGATAGGACGCCCAAAAATAAAATCGAAAACAAATATGGAATCTTTGTCAGAGAATCAATATATTCCTTAGCAGAGCCTTCGTTTATAAAGTACACGGTATTGAAAAATAGAAAGCCAATGGACACGATGTATACCGTAATTTGAAGAGGTGCTATCGATTTGGTTGCACTTCTAGACATCACTTGCCAAGATGCAGTTGCAAAAATCGATACGATAATCCACAGATTACCGATTAGATGAAAATCATCATCTCCAGAACTGTTCATCCATTGTAGAAAAATGACTCCCGCTATACTTAAAAAGATTCCGGTCCCTTGTATTATTCGAATATGCTCCTTCAAAAACAAACTTGCCAATAGAACCGTTATAGCAGGTGCAATCGCTTGAATGATTCCTGCCTCGGTCACCGTTGACTGATCAAGTCCCATTATCTGGCTGGTGAAGAATAGAATCGGATAGAACAATGAAATAATGAACACAACTAAAGCTTCCTTCTTATTTAATCGTAAATTGATTGGTTTTATCGCTAAAAATAAAAGTAATGCTAAAAAGGCAAATGTAAATCTCTGTGCCAATATAAGTAATTGTCCTCCGTATGTTAAAGAAATCTTAAGAAACATAAAAGATAATCCAAGAATAATAGAAAAAGCGACTGTTGCCAGTAATGCGCTATTTTTTTTCACGATCTCCTCTCCCTTCTTTTTTAGAATATAGAAGAGATGGCATATAAACTGAACTTCTTTTTACATGTGTATCGATACAAACATGGCAAAGTGAAGCATACCTATAAAAGATCCATGGTAATATAAATCTAGAGGAGGGATGAGATGCGGAAGCACCAATTAGTAGCAAATGAAATCTTACAACGTATAGAGCTGGGAAAGTATGTGGAGCGTCTTCCGTCAGTAAGGAAAATGATGGATACCTTTGAAGTGAGTCAAGTTACGATAACGCAGGCATTACAACACCTGGTTGATACGAATAGAATTTACGCTAAGCCAAATGTGGGCTATTTTATCATTTCTAGAAAAGGAAATATCCCTTCTTTTGATGGAATATATGACTTTTCCACTTCCTCTACTTCTTGGACTGATTTTCCATTGGACAGTTATTCGCAATGTTTGGAAGCAGCTATTCAAAATGAGAAGATAGAACTATTCACCTATGGGGCAACTACCGGTAATGAAGAATTAAAAATTTCATTTCAAGCATTATTAGCAGAAGAACAGATTTTTACCAAAAAAGAACAAATCATGATAACAAGTGGTACACAGCAAGCTTTGCATATTCTTTCTTTAATAATGCTGACAAACAAGGAATCAATTCTGATAGAGCAGCCAACCTATCATCAAGTCATCAACCTAATTGAACGGCTTCATTTGGATTATGTCACCTGCCATCGAGATTTGGATAAGGTTAATTTAAGAGAATTAGAAGAAATCATCCAAAGTAAGCGTCCTAAGTATATTTACTTGATGCCACGGCTACATAATCCACTCGGCACAACGATGAATGAACTAGAAAAAAAGAGGTTTTTAGAATTCGCGGCAAAATATGATTTTTACATAATAGAAGATGATTATTTAGGAGATTTTGAAGGAGATAATAGCTACAAAACACTTTATGAAATGGATACGAATCAGCGGGTGATTTATTTAAAGAGCTTCTCTAAAATTATGTTTCCTGGTCAGCGTTTAGGTATCACTGTTCTACCTGAAAATATGATTGAGATTTTCCAAAGCTTTAAAGAAATTATTGATATTCATACAAATTCCTTGAGTCAGGTTATTATGCAGACGTTTATGAAAAGTGGATTATATGCCCATCATAAAGATAAAATTGTATTTAGGCACCAACAAAAAGCAAAAACGCTGGGCAATGTATTAAGAACTTACTTTTCGGATTACCAATTTAATGATAATCATCAGATGCATACGGTCATCAAGCTACCGAAACAAATTAATATGAATAAGCTTCATCGAGAATTAGCGAAACGCCATGTTCTTGTCGATGATTACAAAAGAAATTATCTGACAGGGTATAAACAAAATCATAAATTTCTCAAGATAAATACAACTAGTATCCCGGAAGATAGAATTGATGAAGGAATTCAATTCATTCTGGAAGCAATAGAAACAAGTAAAATATTTTGATATTTCATGGCTTTGTATCGATACAAAGCTGTTTTTGTGCAAAAAAACATTTCATTTCACCAGTTATTTGGATTTATTACCAATAAAACCTTCTTGAATAAAAACGAATGTTCGGTATACAATAAGAACAAACGTTCTTTGTTAAAGGAGAAGAGAGACGATGCATGAAGGGTTAGAAGATCGAAAAATTATATGCATTGATATACGGAGCTTTTTCGCGAGCTGTGCGGCAGCGGATGCAGGACTCGATATTCTAAGCACGCCAATTGCGGTAATAGGAAATTTAGAACAAAAAGGTAGTATTGTGCTTGCCGCATCCCCTATGATGAAAAAGAACTTTGGAGTGAAGACAGGAACACGGCTTTTTGAAATTCCAGATCATCCGTCTATTCATTTAATCGAACCGAAGATGGAATTTTTCGTTCGCGTTTCCATGGAAATCACACGGTATTTAAATCAATTCGTTCCAAGTGAATGCATTCATGTGTACAGCGTCGATGAATGCTTTGCTGATTTGGGAGGAACCGAAAAATTATGGGGACCGGTTGAAAACACAGTTAGGCGTATACAAGGCGGTCTATATAACCAGTTTCAATTACCGTGTGCGGTTGGAATGGGACCAAATATGCTGATGGCGAAGCTTGCCCTTGACCTAGAAGCGAAAAAAACAGGCTTCGCAAAATGGACATATAAAGATGTGCCCAAAAAATTATGGCCGATTACTCCATTAAGCAAAATGTGGGGAATTGGCTCACGTTTAGAAAAAACATTAAATAATATGGGAATTATAAGTGTTGGGCATCTAGCGAACACATCGCTTGAGACATTAGAGGCTAAGTTTGGCGTTATGGGCAACCAATTATATCATCATGCACGAGGAATTGATTTGTCAGAGCTAGGTGCACCGTTAGCTGAAGGGCAAATTAGTTACGGAAAGGGGCAAGTGCTATTTCGTGATTACCGTTCCAAAGAGGAGATCATGACGGTCGTATTAGAAATGTGTGAAGATGTGGCAAGACGTGCTCGCGAAGCTGAAATGGCAGGAAGAACAATTCATCTATCCATTAGTTATAGTCATAACGCGTTTGGTGGAGGGTTTAATCGTTCCCGTTCAATCGATGAACCAACAAATGCAACGATGACCATGTACAAAGTATGTGAACAAATCTTTGATGAATTTTATGATCACAGACCTGTTCGCAAGCTGGCGATTTCCATTACTAATCTAGAACCCGAGTATTCCATGCAGCTAAGCCTATTTGAAGAAGACAAATGGAAGGTTCGAGAACTGGGGAAAACAATGGATTACCTCCGAGGTAAATATGGCTCCAATGCGATATTGCGCGCTGTTTCTTATACGGAAGCAGGAACTGCAAGAAAACGTGCTGGATTGCTTGGGGGACATAAGAAATAATAGAAGGCTGAACGTTTGTATGCGTTTGGTCTTTTTTATTTCCTATTATTAGAAGGACTTTCGAGTCTAGAAGTAGAACAATTATACGAGGAGGGAATGAATGGAAAAGAAGTATTTTTACTGTATAAGTGGAGTTTGCATATTACTTTCTTTTTACTGCAAGCAATTATGTCTTTATTGATAATACAGGGAAATGGGGCAGATGAGCATTCCTTTTAGGAACCAGTGGAGTCATTTTTACTTATTTATCGGATGGGAATATATAATAGCAACGAGTAATCACTACTTACATAATTAACCCTGCTAATGGTTCTATTTATTTGGTCTTTACCAACTTATACATATAAAGAAGCAGTAACTACAGTTGAAAGTACAATGAGAGAAAAAATAATTCCAACAACCGAAATGAAAAAATCCATCGGACATTATATTATTTATACAAAAGAAGGTACCTACTTATTTAATAAGGAGAGTGGGGAGTCTATAGGGAGGTTCATATGAAGAAAACTTTTACTCAAAAAATAAAAGCATTTGTACCATATTTTTTTGTTATGCTCACTTTGGTCTATTTATCCTATCTTCTCGTCTACAACGTTTCCTATTCGCCAAATGGTTATGAAGTCGTTTCAGCATCAAACAATGAAATAACGATTAAATCATTCAATTTAATTGGAACTGAAAAAAGTACTCAAACAATATCATTGTCGAAAGAATACGAATGGAAAGTGGAAGCGATTGAATATCAGATTGAGAGACAAAAAGATTCCCTATGTTTACTTTTTTCAATGGTAAGTATATCAACTACTTTAATGGTTATGTATATGAGAAATGGAACGGGCATGTGGAAGGCAATCTTTCGAAGTAATCTTATCTTTTGTATATTGCTTCCTCTCACTTCACTAATCTTCGTGTGGGATGCAATTCAAAGTTACATTTCTTAATCAAACAAAAGGAGTGATAAATAAATGATACAGGAATTAAAAAAATTCATAGAGCAATTATCGGAGCAGGAAGCAAAATCACTGTTACTCCAACATTTTTTACAAATTCAATTGCTAGAGAAAAAAAGCTATACAGAAAGTGAATTTACTGAAAACATGAAAAAAAAGTATCAGGAATTGCTACAGTATTCCTCTAAACAAAAACAACAGCCTTATCATACAATACATATCGTGTTTGGGGATTCGACGGCAGGAAGCTTAAAAATAGCACTACCAAGTGATGAGAAGGTAATTCGATTTTCCGATTTGTTTTCTATCGGTCCCGTGAACCAACTACACACCGAAGAAGGACTTAAACAAAGAAAAAAGTGGTTGTTCTTACATATTAATTTGGACGAAGAGACCACACATACCTATATAGAAGAGTTTATACAAACGCTGTCAGAAATAAAGGCAATACCTGAGCATATACCAATTTACATATGGACAGCAAACAATGCCCATGAACAAATCGGCGCACGATTTGTTTTGCAAATCCTGAAAGAAAAGAAAAATGACATTCGTCTCCTTAATATTAGTACAGCTTTTCAACATCTATGGCCAAACATCATTCCAGTTCATACAGGAGAATTGGGACATGATAAATTAAATAGGATCTATAAAACCTACAAAAATGAACAGCCATTAACAGAACAACTCCGTAACAAACTTGCAGAAGAATGGGGAAAACTTTCGAAAACAACTGAAGTACTGCGTATTTGGAAGGATGACCAAATTAAAAGTGTGCCAGAAAATTACTTCGATACATTTATTATCGAGCAATTGCGCTATTTGCATAATAAACAAACGAAGCCCGATTTTATGAAATCGGCACGGTTAATCGGAGAAGTACTTGGAAGCTCAGAACAATATGTTGGCGATGCTTTTTTCGAATATCGAGTACGTGAATTAATTTTACAAGGGATTTTTGAAATAGAAGGCGTTCCAAAAGCGATGCGTTTTTATAGCGTAAAATTAAAAGGAGTTTTCTAATGTCATTAGAACAAGAAGTAATGGGTTTGTTAATAGGTGGTTTTGTAATTGTTATGGGAATTGTAATAATAACAACAACATTGATTTGGTATAAAAATAAACATAAAAGTTATGTATACACTTGGATATTATTGCATCTATTACTTTTCTCAGTAGCCGTTTACTTTTTACTAGGGGCGATCTCCTTTGATACTAACCATCTAATGGCATCTGAAGAGATCTCACTGCGTATAGGGATTGCCGGCGTTGTTTGGGCTTTAAGCATGCTATGTTTATTGGTTGGTGTATATAAATTTTCGAAGAATTAATTAAAAAGATGGAAACCAACGATTATTAAATAAGGAATAAAATAGAATGATGAATAAGGTTAAAAGTCTTTTGGAAGAGTACGCGAGAAGAAATATCAAACTAAATGAATTGAGTGCGTTTCGCTGATTGGTAAATTGATACGTGAAATAAGAGAGGAGAGCTTAGAATGGACAATACACAGAAATTCGATGGAAAAGCTGCAGTTTATGCTAAAGCAAGACCTGGATATACAAATGAGTTGGTTCGTTTGTTGTCTGATAGTGGAGTCGGAAAAAATTCATTTGTTGCCGATATTGGTTCTGGCACAGGAATTTTTTCGAACGTTTTACTTGATCTTGGATGCCATGTATATGGAGTGGAACCAAATGAGGATATGCGTAGAGAATCTGAAAAGAAATTGGCACAGTTTACGACGTTTCATCCTGTGAATGGAGCAGCTGAAAATACAACTCTGCCCGATAAAAGCGTAGATTTTATCACAGTGGCCCAAGCATTTCATTGGTTTAATACAGAAAAATTCAAATTGGAATGTCAGCGCATTATCAAAGAGAGCGGAAAGGTTATGTTAATATGGAACTCCCGAATAATGGAAAGTCCATTGGTAAAAGAGAACGAACAAATTTTTCGGAGATTTTGTCCAGATTTCAAAGGTTTTAGCGGAGGAATCGGATATATGGATGAAAGCATTCAAAAGTTCTTTAGCAACTTTACCGTATATCGTTTTCCAAATAATTTACCATTTGATAAATCAAAGTTTATCGAAAGAAATCTGTCTGCGTCCTATTCATTAAAAGAAAACGATGCACAATATGATCTCTATCTAACAGAGCTGAATTATTTGTTTGATAAGTATGCTGCTGACGGCATGCTTCTTGTACCGAACGAAACAATCATATATATTGGGCAGGTTTAAACTTCATCCCCCATGCTTGGGTAATACTATTCAAGACTTTTACAAGAATAGATTTGATTTAACCTATTAAATTTTGGGAGGAAAAATAGTGAATATAAAAGAAACATATAATCAACTGGCCAATGATTATGAACATAATGTGGATACAAAAAGTCTGTTTAACACCCAATACGAACGACCTGCAATGATGAAATTACTTCCAATAGACATAAGAGATAAGCATGTTTTAGATGCTGGATGTGCAGCTGGCTGGTATACATCCCAATTAGTTAACTTAGGTGCTGTTGTCACAGCAACTGATATTAGCCCTAAAATGGTAGAGGCCACAAAGAGGCGAATAGGAGAAAATGCAGAAGTATTATGTCTAGATTTAGAGAAAGAGTTACCTTTTGAAAGTGAATCGTTTGATGTCATTGTGAGCTCTTTAGTTCTGCATTATATGAAAGATTGGAGCAAGCCTTTTAGTGAGTTTCTTCGAATTTTAAAACCAAATGGGATATTATTATTTTCCGTGCATCATCCATTTATGGATATAAAATTATCCGAGAATGGCGACTACTTTTCCACTGAATATATTGTCGATCAATGGAAAAGGGAAGGAAAACTAATCGATGTTCCATTTTATCGTCGCCCGCTTCAAGAAATACTAAGCGAAACACTCCGTTATTTTTCTTTGGTGAAAATAGTAGAACCGCAGCCAACGAAAGAATTTCAGATGAAGGAACCAGAAAAATATGAAAAGTTAATGAAAAACCCGCATTTTTTCATTGTCAAAGCAGTAAAAGATAAATAGGGAGCAATGGAAGTAGCCAAATGATAAAGAATGAATTTTATATATAGAATGTAATTAGCTTCATATAAAAAGTAAAATTAATAAACCTAGGGAGGTTGAAGCAATGGTAATGCCAACGCATATTGTAGCAGTAGGCGGTATCGTAGAGAATGAACAAGGAAATATTCTTTTGGTAAAGACACATCATGGTGGTTGGGTATTCCCTGGAGGCCAAGTAGAAGTGGGAGAAAACCTAATGGATGCTTTAATCAGGGAAATAAAAGAAGAAAGTGGGATAGATGTAGCTGTATCAAAACTAATTGGTGTTTATTCCAATACAGGAATTCATAAATTTTACGACGGGGTAACAGATGTTCCAACGAAGTTAATGGTGGATTTTATATGCAAACCATTAGGAGGAGAACTGGCTACTTCAGAGGAAACATCAAATAGTCAGTGGATAGCGCAAGAGAAAGTGCTTGATTTCGTAACAGCTCCAGCTATTCGAACTAGATTTAAAGCTTATTTGGAATTGGATGGGAAAATAAAATATATGGATTATGTCACTCATCCTACTTTTGAAATAAAATTGAACAGGACTGTTTAGAAAGTAAATAAACATGGGCAAAAGGAGTCATTATGAATAAAGAAAACGGGGAATATCAAATAGATATAAATGGAGTAAACCATTGGATAAAGGTTGTGGGAAAAGAAAATAATACGATTCCTTTATTTATTATTCACGGGGGTCCAGGTGGTAACCTTTATACTTTCGAAAAAACTGTCGGTCCTTATCTGTCTGAAGATAGAACAGTTGTATATTATGAGCAGCGTGGATGTGGAAGAAGTGGTAAACCAACTGACGATAATGCTTATAGCATGAATGAATTAGTTGATGATTTTTGGGAAATTATTGAATGGGCAGGTAGTGAAAAAATAGACTTACTAGGTTACTCGTTTGGAGGGGAGTTAGCGCTTGAGTTCGCTTCAAACTTCCCATACCTTATAAACAAGATAATTTTATCAGGTCCTAGTCTGATCAATCTAAAGACGCAATATATGATTCAAATAGCTGGTTTTCTGTCGATTGCAGATTTGACTCTAGTAAATAAGATAGAAGAAATACTTAAGAAAAATACCTCTATTGAACATAAATACAAACAAGTATGGGAAATTGTTGATCAGGAAACAATTGACCGACTACTCTTTGTGGATCCAGAGGTTGCTTCAAAATACCGAGAGTTAGTAATAGAAAGTAATTTACATAACACAGGACGGATGTTAACAGTTTTGCAGGAACACCCTGTAACTCCTCCGCTATATGACCGGCTTAACAATATCCCTCATAAGACATTAATCATCACTGGTGTTTACGATAGGAGTACGGGAATTCCAATATCCAATCTAATACATAGAAATCTTTCGAACAGTGAATGGATTTTATTTAATAATAGTGCCCATTTTCCTGAATTAGAGGAAACAGAAAAGTTTGTAAGTAACGTATTAGGATTTTTAAAAGCTTCATACACGGAAGAGAGGAAGCATTAACAATGACAGCTTATGGAGAAGATTTATTCAAAGGGACGGCTCGTTATTATTCACGTTTTAGACCAATGTATCCAGCAACATTAATTAGGTTTTTAATTGAAAGATTTTCTCTCGATGGTAGCGATCGAATGCTTGATTTAGGTTGTGGAACTGGCCAATTAGCGTTGAGATTCACTGATTGGTTTGAAGGGATAGTTGGAATTGATACGGAGTCAGAAATGATTGATGAAGCGATACGCCTAAGTAAAGAAATTAGAGCAGAAAATGTGGAATGGTTTACTGGCGATCTCGATACATATCAAGAGAAATCGGATGAAACATTTCGTTTGGTGACAATCGCAAAGGCTTTTCATTGGATGGATCGAGCAAAGGTTCTCGAAACTTTAGATGCAATGGTTGCTCCTGGCGGTGGGGTAGCGATTATTGATAATTACTCCCCTAATAAGGAGCAGTTACCATGGCAAAAGAAAGTCGACGAGGTAGTCAAGCATTGGTATGGAAATGAAAGAAGAGCAGGCAACACGACATATTCTCATCCCACCATTAGCCATCAAACTATTATTTCAAATTCCACATTTGACTTAGAGATCCACGAGATGCCAACTTACGAACAAGTATGGACAGTGGATTCTATTATCGGTAATATATATTCCACTTCTTATGGTACGAAACGATTTTTAGGTGAAAATGTCCGGTCATTTGAACAACAGTTAAAAGAAGAATTATTATCGCTTGATGATACTGGAGTTTATAAAGAACCACTTAATGTATCGGTCAAGCTCGCAGTAAAGAGGAAGTAAGAGAACGAAAATGTGGTCTAAAATAAAATAGACAAGTAAAAGAAACACCCCTCTGAATCGTAATAAATTTACTATACGATTCAGGGGGGTACTTCTTTTTAGAAGAACTCTAGATTACTTCTCTAGTGTTTATTTTATAATAACGGAGTAAAGCTTCCCATACATAATATGTATTCGTCTCGATTTTCTTTCTCAATATTGAATCTAACCTAACAATGGTATATGGTTGTATTCAGCATTATGGTTCATCAACTTAAACCATTGAACAGATTATTGGAGGTATTTTACTGAATGAATAAACAGGAACAACTAAGTATGATCAAAGAGGATTTTATTAATTCTCAGAAAGTACTATTGGCCATAGGTGATGAAACACGTCAATCGATCTTGCTAGTTCTAATGGGGACGGATTGTCAAACAGGATTGCGTGTGGGAGAAATCACTGAACAAACACATCTTTCTCGACCTGCTGTATCCCATCATCTGAAGGTTTTACGAGATGCAGGAGTTATTTTAATGCGTAAAGAAGGGACAAAAAACTTTTATTATATTAATGTACGCACAGAGTTAGGCTTATTAAGAACGCTTGTGTCGGATATTGATAAGTTCATGCAGAACTTTTATAGAAATGATGAAATATAAACAAACTTTATTTGGAGGTATAGGCTATGAGAGCAATGGTTATTGATAGATATGGAAAAGTTTCAATGCGTTTGGAAGAAATACCCACACCGGAAATTGGTGATTATGAGGTACTCGCAGAAATTCATGCGGCAAGTATTAATCCTATAGATTTTAAAATACGTGATGGGAAAGTGAAAATGTTAGTTAAATATAATATGCCTCTTATTTTAGGGAATGACTTTTCGGGTGTCGTTGTAAAGGTTGGAGCTAAAGTGACTCGTTTTAGGATTGGTGACGAAATATATGGACGACCACGTAAGAGTAAAATCGGTACTTTTGCTGAATATATTGCTATTCACGAAGATGACATCGCCTTAAAACCTAAAAATTTGAGCTTTGAAGAAGCTGCATCGATCCCGCTGGTTGGATTAACCTCCTATCAAGCCCTAACAGACATTTTACAAGTACAAAAGGGACAAAAAGTTTTGATACAAGCTGGGGCCGGTGGTGTCGGTACCTTTGCTATTCAACTGGCCAAATTAGTGGGCGCCACTGTTGCAACGACTGCAAGCGAAGCTGGTGCAAATCTAGTAAAATCTCTTGGTGCAGATGAAATTATAAATTACAAGACAGAAAAATTTGAAGAGATACTGAAAAATTATGATGCCGTATTTGATACACTTGGAGGCGATATACTCGATAAATCATTCGAAGTGGTAAAAAGCGGAGGGAAAATTGTTTCCGTTTCCGGTTTGCCGAATGCTCGGTTTGGTAAAGAATCTGGTTCTGGATTTTTGAAAACTTTCTTGTTCTCAATAGCAAGTACTAAACTTACTAAACTTGAAAAAAAACATAATGTTCGATATACATTTTTGTTTATGAAGCCAAGTGGAGAACAATTGCGTATAATCGCAAACTTTATTGAGACTGGTAAAATCAAACCTATAATTGATAGAGTTTTTCCTTTTGAAGAAGCTCAGAAAGCAATGGAATATGCAGAGTCAGGAAGGGCGAAAGGGAAAATAATAGTAAAAATCAGATAGTTGTCAAATGATGTTTGGAAAAAGCAGCCCGATAAATACCTTATAAGCACTAAAAATTATGAGCTATTCTAAATCTATTAGCTTGCAAAAAACTCCTAGGTTCTTTATTCCCTAGGAGTTTCGCTGCTAATGTGCAAGTAGCTATTTTTTTACTTCAATAAAATGCAATTGGTGTCCCTCTTTTTCATAAATCGAGAATTCATATCCAGCATGCTCGATATAGTTATCTTCTGCTAGGTCTGTATCTTGTGTGAAATACCAGCCACCGATTGTATTGACATCTGGGTTTTCTATTTCAATGTTTAATAATTTGGCTACGTCCTCTAATAACACTTTTGAATGAATTATATAATGGTTATCTTTTAATTTTCGGATATCTGCTATTTCATCATTATCAAATTCATCGCGAATTTCACCAACGATTTCTTCTAAAATATCCTCTACTGTAACAAGGCCCGATGTGCCACCGTATTCATCCAACAAAATAGCGATATGAATACGCTCCTTTTGCATTTTTACTAATAAATTATTGATTGGTGTTGTTTCAATAGTATTGATCACAGGGTTTGTAAACTTTGCTAAGTCGAATGATTCTGCTGTAATTCGATTGCTAATACCTTGCGTCAAAAAGTCTTTAATATTAACAAAACCGATAATATTATCTCGATCTTCTTCATAAACAGGATAACGTGTATAACGTTCTTCTGAAATAATCGTTACTACATCATTAAACGTTGCATTTTTTTCAAATCCAACAATTTCTGTGCGGGGCACCATAATTTCACGAGCAGTACGCTCATCAAATTCAAAAACATTGTTAACATATTTCAATTCATTCTGATTGATCTCGCCGCTTTTGAAGCTTTCTGCTAACAATAGACGAAGTTCTTCTTCCGTGTGGGAGAGCTCATGTTCTGAGGCTGGCTTCATCCCTATTAAACCAACTAACACACGAGCGGAACCATTTAAGAGCCAAATGAATGGATATAGGATTTTATAGAAAATCATAATTGGCTTTGCAAAAGCAAGTGTCACTGATTCTGCCTTTTGAATGGCAACCGTTTTAGGTGCGAGTTCTCCAACAACTACATGTAAAAAAGTGGCGATTGCAAATGCTGCTCCTATCGTAAAGAAGTGGATATAATCAGTGCCTATCCCAATAGTTTCGAATAATGGATGTAAGATGAATTCAAATGTTGATTCGCCTACCATCCCAATTCCTAGTGCGGTTACAGTAATACCTAATTGACACGCTGACAAGTATTCATCCAAGTGTGTGGTTACATGCTTTGCTGCAAGAGATCCTTTACGTCCTTCTGCAACAAGCTGGTCAACTCGTGAGTTTCGCACTTTCACGATGGCAAACTCGGTTGCCACGAAAAAACCGGTTAATACTAGTAAAAAAATGAATATCGCTAGATTTAATATAGTCAATAAGCTGTCTTACTTTAAAGTAAGACTTCACCTCCTATGTGATAAATAATATTAGGGATTACACGAATGATACATATTCTGCGTTAGCCCTCAGTTTAGTGCCCCTATTTTGCAGAGTATCGATTCTTCTATTTGTCTTTTTACCCTTTTCAGCTAAAGTTTAACCTTTTCTGAAGACATTCCTTCCTTTTGATGGAAGTTAACCGTTCAATAGATTTTATGAAATAGAGATGAATTCAATGTAGAACGTTCAACTAAAATTGGTATAATAGTTTAGTAGAGTTAATTTTCTATTTATTCCACCAATTACTTTGTGGAAGAAGGGAAGAAGGTTTATCATGAATGAACAAATATATGTTGATTGGGGAGGACATAAAATTAGTCTTCAATGGCATCCCCACAAAAGCATAGGCCCAAATGAAATTGTGACAAGTGTTCATAGTTATTGTTTTAGTCAAGATAAAGTTTTGTTGGTTGAAGTGAAAAAAAGGGGCTTCAACATTCCAGGAGGACATATAGAGTTTGGAGAAACTCCTGAAGAAGCAATGCATAGGGAGGCATATGAAGAAGGATATGTGAAGGGAAAGATAAAGTACGTTGGTGCAGTGGAAGTGAACCACGAAGGTAACCCTCACTTTGTACAAGATGGCCCATATCCTCTAATAGGTTATCAAATGTTTTATCGAATGGATATTGAAGAGTGTCTTCCTTTTTTAAGAGAGAATGAAACAAAGACCAGGATCTGGGTGGAGCCAGAAGAACTTCCTTATGTGATGAATGACCATGAGCTATCGCTGCAAATCTTAGATGAAGTTCTAAAATTGGGGATACATTAAAAAGATAATCAAGGAATTAAAAGGAGTTAAATACAATGGAAAAAGATTTTCCTACATTAGAAACAAACAGATTAATCTTAAGAAAAGTATCAATAGACGATGCTAAAGATATGTATACATATTTATCGGATCAAGATGTTGTAAAGCCGATGGGGTTAGAACCTTTTGAATCAGTGGAAGACGTATGGGATGAAATAAAATGGTATCAATCTATATATGAAGAAGGGACAGGAATTCGATGGGGCATTACCCTAAAAGATTCCGGTAAGGTAATAGGAAGTTGCGGGTTTCTTAATAGACAACCTAAACATTACCGAGCAGAAATTGGTTATGAATTGAGTCAAGTTCATTGGGGTAAAGGGATAGCCAGCGAGGTGTTAGAAGCGGTCGTTCAATATGGTTTTGAGCATTTTCAATTAGAAAGAATTGAGGCATTAATTGAACAAACGAATGTGCCATCTCAAAAACTAGTAGAAAAACAAGGTTTTCAAAAAGAAGGATTGTTAAGACATTATGAATTCGCAAATGGTAAATTTGAAGATTTGTATATGTATTCCATCTTAAAAGAAGATCTTCAACATATTTAATGGTACTCGACTGAATTGGTAAAACGAATAAATAGATGGTTCACCGAATATGTAAAAGTATTAACGATAAAGGAGAATCTACATGCACAAATTACTGGAGGAAGACGAATATGCACCAGACTTTTCAAACTATGTAAAGCTAGTACCTGATGGAGACTTTATACAAACTTTAACGAAGCAAATGGAAAAAACGATTGGCTTACTACTCGATATTTCAGATGAACAAGCTCATTTTCGTTATGCACCTGAAAAATGGAGTGTAAAAGAAGTGATTGGCCATATGGCAGATGCAGAGCGAGTAATGGCATATAGACTTTTAGCTATCTCGCGTGGAGATACTGTTTCTCTTCCTGGTTTTGATGAGAAAGAATATGCCCAACACGCATCATTTGATAAACAGTCAGTAAAAGATCTTCTTCAAAATTTGAACATTGTGCGCCAATCAACCATTCACCTAATTAGAAGCTTAGCAGAGGATGATTTACTTCGTCGCGGTACTGCAAATAATTCAGAAGTAACTGTTCGTGCATTAATAGCAATTATTGTAGGTCACGAGCTTCATCATTGCAATATTATTAGAGACAGATATTTTGGTGATGCAGCGTATCCCGAAAACAAATGAATGAAAAAAGACGATATCGCTACACAAAGCGGATATCGTCTTTTCTATTTTACCTAGCGGATTGTCCTGGAGGAAGCTTGTAAAATACCTTCCTTCAATTCCCCGACTTTATCTTTCTTTCGAACAAAAATGAAATAAGAAGCAACGGTCAAGCTAGCGATTAGCAAAGTGAGTAGGGCTTGTACACGCAATGATTCAATGATAAGCATAGCGACGTATATTCCCGAAATAATGATAATAGTTGCATACGTCAAGTAAGGGAAAAGCCACATCTTAAGCTGAAGTGCTTCGGGATTCTCCTTTTCCAGCCTTTTTCTCATCTGTAAATGAGAGAATGCGATAACAAGATAGACTAATAGAGCCACAGCCCCTGATGAATTAATTAAAAACAAAAATATTTTGTCCGGAGAAGTATAGCTAAAGATAACCGCAACATATGAAAATATTGTACTGAATAGTATTGCTCGAACTGGAACACCTTTTTTACTTAGTTTCAAAAATCCTTTTGGCGCGTCGCCTTTCTTCGCCATCCCGAACAACATCCGAGAATTTGCATATAAAGCGGAATTTAAACAAGAAAGAACTGCAGTCAGAACAACAAAGTTCATAATTTGCGCTGCTGCGGGGATACCGATATAATCAAGAACCGCAACGAACGGACTTACGAGTATATTAGCCGAATTCCATGGTAATAGTGTTACGACTAGCGCGATAGAGCCAATATAGAAAATGAGAATACGCCAAATAACACTGTTAGTTGCCACTCGAACTGCTTTTCCCGGATGCTCGGACTCTCCAGCTGCAATTGCGACAATTTCCGTACCCATGAACGAAAAGATAACTACTGTAATTCCTAGCAACACAGAACCAAAGCCAGTTGGCATAAATCCACCAGCACCCAGTATATTTACTGTTCCAGGTGCATTTACACCAGGGTACCATCCAAAAATGACACAAAGACCGAGTACAAGAAATAAACCAATGCTAATGACTTTAATAAGTGAAAACCAATACTCGAATTCACCAAAAGACTTAACAGAAAAAAGATTAGTAAGCGTCAATAATACAGTTAAGATAAGTGCCATTAGCCAAAGTGGAAAATCAGGTATCCAGTACTGCATAATCGCTGCTCCCGCAATCGCTTCAATCGCGATAACGACAACCCAGAAAAACCAATACAACCATCCAATTGTAAAACCTGCCCATGGTCCAATCGCATCACTCGCGTATGTTGAAAAGGAGCCGCTAGTCGGATAGGCAGCCGCCATTTCTCCGAGCATTCTCATGACCAATACGACAATTGCCCCCGCAAATGCATAGGATAGAATCGCCCCTGGACCGGAAGCGTTAATTACTGCCCCACTACCGATAAATAAACCTGCTCCAATTACACCTGCAATGGAGATCATACTAATATGTCGGATCTTTAAGTCCGATTTTAACTGCTCTTGCTGACTCGTCATTTACATTCCCCCTTGTGTAAGTAATAATTCCTCGAAATGTGAATTTTTTAGTAACTTAAGCGTAATCAGTTCATAAATTGATGTGCTGTTCTTTTTGTAGGTGAGAAATATTATTACCTCCTTTCAAACATTAAAGCGCTTTAAAACTTTTGTTAGAATATTCTTTTAAGTAATTAGTTAAATTATACATCAACGCCAATATGTTTTTCTGGACAAGTTGTAAATTGATACGGAATTGAATTATACAGAGTGTTAAAGGGTTGCACAGCTAAAATATTTCGAACAAGAATTTAAGCGAAGAAAACTATTAATATATAGTTAGGATGAAGAATTCCTTTGAAACATTCTTGGCCTCTAAAGCCACCGCTGACTAAAAGCGGAGCTGTTATTGCATGGCTAAGGGCCCTATTGCGCTTTCAATTAGTTTGTGCAGGTACTTACTTGTACAACATACACAGATATTTTTTTATTTAGTATCTTTTTAAATAGTTTGATAGATTTCTTTAACAATAGAGATAAAGCTTTTTGTTGCATGGGAAGTCTGATTTGTAAATCCTAAACCAATAATTCTATAAGCCTCATCTTCAAATTCAAGCGCTGTAATACCTTCTGGAGCGTTTTTTAAAACAAGTTCAGGACGAATATTGATTCCGATATTTGCTTGCACCAAGGCAATGATTGACTGGTCATCAGAAATTTCAAATTTAACAGTTGGATCAATTTTGTATTTATTAAAAAAAGTTATAACCTCGCTGTCCCACCCTTTTTTAGGTTTAATTATTGGATATTTCTCGAGTTGCTGAAGACTCATAGTAGTTTGTGTATGTAAAGGATTGTCGTTTGAAACAATACAAAATAACTTATCTTTGTGCAATGGTAAAAAATCGATATTATGTTTTGTAGGTGCTGTTGTGAAGCAACAATCTAATTCTCCTAAATGAACCGCATTTTCTAGACTCTCGTAATCATCTTCCAATATTTCAACGATAATTTCGGGGTGTTTCCTTTTAAACTCCTTCAATATAGTAGGAAGCCAATGGGTCGTTACACTGGCGAAGGTTCCTATTCTTATAGCTCCTGATTCTAATCCATTTAATGCGTAAGCATCCTGTAGTAAATTATGATGAGCATGAATGATGGTCAGTGTATGCTCATATATTTTTTCCCCTTCTCTAGTCAGTTTGATCCCCAATCTATTGCGAAGTAGTAAATGTAAACCCAATTCATCTTCCAGGCTTTTAATTGCATGACTTACAGCAGATTGTGTAAGGCTTAATTCGATACCTGCTTTTGTGATGCTCTGTAGTTGAACAACTTTGTTGAATATTTCATATCTTTGAATAGTCATTACTTTAGCCTCCTTGAATATGAAAATAATTAATACATATCATGATAAACATTCGTTTCACTAATTATAATAATCAGACTATACTGAAAATAAATCAAGGGAAACTACTAACCTTGAATTGAAAATCATTGTGTGAAATGTAAATTGGCACAATTTTTTCAACAAAACCGATTCGATACCTAGCAAGGTGGCTAATATATGGAAAGTTTGCCTAGAATCGAAGACCTGAAACGTTAACTTTTGAAGAAGGGAGAAAAGTAGATATGACAATCACGATGGAAAAATTTGAAGCGGTCCTACGGGAAAAAACAACAGTTCAAAGAATGTACTTGAATGGAAACTGGATTACAAGTGTTTCAAATAAAACGAGGGAAATCATAAACCCTGCAAATAATGAAATTATAGCGTTAGTAACAGAAGGTATAGCTGAAGAAGTAGACATAGCTGTAAAAGCTGCCAAAGACGCCTTTTATAAAAATGGATGGAAAACAGTCTATGCCCGAACGAGAGCGGACCTACTATTAAAAGTTGCAAGTAAGTTAGAAGAACGCAAAGAAGAGTTTGCCATGCTAGAAACATTAAATAATGGGAAAGTATATGAGGATTCACTAGCGGATGTGGAAGATGCGATCAATCAATTTAAATACTATGCTGGCCTTGCTACAAAGCCACATGGTCAAACCTATGAGGTACCGGATGAGATACAAGCGATGGTTGTCCGTGAACCAATAGGGGTTGTTGCACAAATTGTCCCTTGGAATTATCCGCTTGTCATGGCTGCACAGAAAATGTCGGCAGCATTGGCAGCCGGTTGTACGCTTGTTATCAAGCCTGCTTCGCAAACACCATTAACGCTCATTCGGTTGTTTGAAATTTTAGATGAAGTCGGCTTTCCAAGTGGTGTTGCGAATCTGGTGCTTGGTTCTGGTTCGGTTATTGGCGACGTGCTTGTCAATCATCCTGATGTAGATAAAATCTCCTTTACTGGAGGTACATCGACTGGCAAACAAATAATGAAAGATGCAGCAGATAAGATTAAAAAGGTGAGCCTGGAACTTGGTGGGAAATCCCCGAATATTGTATTTGCGGATGCTGACTTTGATACGGCAGTTGACTATGCGCTGCTTGCAATATTTGCAGGTCAAGGACAAGTTTGTTCCGCGGGCTCACGCCTCCTTTTGGAGAAATCTATTTATGACAAGTTTGTACCTGAGCTTGTTGCACGGGCAAAAAAAATTAAAATAGGACCAGGCTGGGATAAAGACACGGAAATGGGTCCTCTTATTTCAGAAGATCATCTGGAAAGTGTATTAAACTACGTGAAAATTGGTGTGGAAGAGGGCGCGGAGCTGTTATGTGGAGGAAATCGAATAACGGATGGTGAACTTGCGAAAGGCAACTTTATCGAACCAACAATTTTTACAAACACAAAACCGAATATGCGTATAGTTCAAGAAGAAATCTTCGGGCCAGTACTAGTAATTCAAGTTTTTGAAACAGAACAAGAAGCGCTAGAGTTGGCTAATGGCACTGACTTTGGATTAGCCGCTGCTGTATTTACCAATGATGGAGCGAAAGCACAACGTGTTATCCGTGGTCTGCAAGCAGGTATTAATTGGATCAATGCCTATCATCCAACTTTTAACGAGGCACCGTGGAGTGGCTACAAACAAAGCGGAATTGGCGCAGATCTAGGAACATACGGCTTTGAAGAGTATTTATTGACAAAACAGATTAACATCTCTCTTCATGTGCAACCGTCTGGATGGTATAAAGGTTGACGAGTTATGAGGCATAAGGAGGTCCCATCATGACCAGTTTTGATATTGTCGTCATAGGTGCTGGTATTATCGGTTCAAGTGTTTCCTATCATTTGTCCAAAGCAGGCTACAGCGTAGCACTTGTAGAAAAAGGCGACATTGCACACGGAACATCTAGTCGTTGTGATGCAGTAGCGCTCATTTGTGATAAGAAACCAGGCATTGATACAGCAATAGGATATAAAAGTATCCAGCTTTATAAAGAGTTAGCAAAGGAGTTCTCATTTGATTTTGAATTCTCATCAAGAGGGAGCTTGTATGTTTGTGAAACGGAACAAGAGCTTGAAATTGCGCAAGGTTACGTTGCCCAACAAATAGCCGATGGGTATGACATGAAAATGGTGGATAACAAGGAACTGCTCGACATTGAACCTTATTTGGCAAAAGACTTACGAGGTGGAATCTGGACGGAAGTCGATTCCACGATGAACCCTTACTTAGTATGCTTTGCTTTTATAGAAGAAGCAAAAAAATATGGACTTAAGCTATTCACAAACCACGAAGTAAGAGAAATTAATCAAGGACCTGATGGGCGTGTTGAATCCGTTAAAACAGATAGAACAACGCTTCATACAAATCATATTGTTAACTGTGCAGGTGTCTGGGCAGCGAAGATTGGTCAAATGGTAGGAATTGATATACCTATACGACCACGCAAAGGTATGGTTTTAATTTCGGAAAAAACTAAACCGATCGTTAGTCAAAAAGTGCATGAATTCGGCTACATGCTTTCTAAATTTGAAGATATTACCTATAAACGTGCTGTCAGTAAGCTTGTAGAAGAGAATAATATTGCTTTTACAATTGAACCGACAGAAGCTGATAACTTTCTACTAGGAGGACATCGTGCATTTAAAGGGTACGATATCAGTTCGGAAAATGATGTTATGCGAGGAATTGCTGAACGAGCGATTCGATTTCTGCCAATCCTCAAAGATATCAATTGCATTCGCGCGTATGCTGGTATTCGTCCGTGGGTGGCTGATCATTTGCCAATCGTTTCTGAAGTCGAGGAGGTGCCAGGCTTTTTTATAGCAAGCGGGCACGAAGGTGACGGCATCAGTATGGCCCCCATTACCGGAAGAATGATTACGCAGTTAATCGCAGGAGAAGAAACAGATTTTAACATAGACAGGTTAAACTTTTCACGTTACAAACAATTCGAAAAGGTAGCAAACTATTAATAGATAAAAAATTGGAGGAATGAACTATGTATAAACCATTTGGAATGATTCCAGCAATGCCAACCCCTTTTGACCAACAAGGAAAGGTAGATTTTGAGGCGTATAACGAATTGATTGAGCACCTAATTAATGGGGGTGTCCACTGTCTGCTTGCAGGTGGAAGTACAGGTGAATATTCACTGATGACACTAGAGGAGCGAAAATCTGTTTTAAAAGCAGCAGTCGATGCTTCGAATGGCCGTGTTCCGATTATGGCTGGAACAAGTGCCCATAGAACGGAAGAAACACTTGAACTAACGAAATATGCAGCGCAAATTGGCGCGGATTGTGCGTTAGTTATTACGCCTTATTATATGAAGACAAGTGAAGCGGGCATCATCGACTACTATAAAACAATTGCAGAGCAATCCGGTATCGGGATTGTCATCTATCATTATCCCTCTGCAACAGGCGTGGAGCTTTCTCCTGAGTTGATCGCTGAATTAAGTAAAATTGAAGGAATTGTTGGTGTCAAGAATACAACAGACCAAGAACATACATGTAAAGTAATTGGACTGACAAAAGATCAAAAAGACTTCTCTGTATTGACAGGATACGAACATCTGATTTTACCGACATTAGCTGTTGGAGGAGACGGAGCAACCGGAATCATTCCTAATCTAATACCAAAAGAGATTGTTAAAATTTATGATTTATTCACAAAAGAAAGAGATATTGAGGGAGCAATTGCACTCAACCAAAAGCTGCTACCACTCTATGATTACGTTGAAGCGGAGCCTAGCCCAGGCCCGGTAAAAGCTGGACTTGACATGATTGGACTAAAAGGCGGAACGGTACGTTCACCACTCGTACCTGCCTCTGAAGAATTAAAACAAAAAATGCACATAACACTTTCTGAACTTGGCTACGAAGTGAGCCCAGTCTAATAATTTTGGAGAATAGCTGAAAAGCTATTCTCTCCTTTTATTCATAAATCTAAAGGTGGGATTGACAACATGTCTATGCAAACTGTAAATCAAAGAGAATATGGTTTTATTGAAAAAGGAAAACAATCGAAAGTTCATATGAAGAAAGGACAGTATATCTCAGGCTTTTCTGTTGGGATTTTGTATTTAGATGAGTGTTGGTATCCCATTTTACCAGGTAATGTAGCCAATCTCGCAACCTATGATTTTCCTGTTGTGTTGAAGGTCGTGCCAAATTGCACCCAAGAAAGAATTCACGTGGGAGATCCAACGCTTGTCGACGATGTCATTCGTGCAGCTAAGCAATTTGAGGCAGAAGGTGCTCGGGTAATATGTGGAGCATGTGGGTTTTTTGGTAATTTTCAAGAACAAGTAGCAAATGCCGTAGATATCCCTGTATTTCTATCCAGTGTCGTGCAGCTGCCTTGGATTAAAACGGGATTAAAATCGACGCAACGTGTAGGTATGCTAACAGCTGATAGTCATGGAATTACTCCGGCTCTATACAAAAGTTGTGGCATAGACGATCCAGATTATGTAGTTGTAAAGGATTTAGGTAGATTACCTGAGTTCTCTGCAATCATTGAAAGTAGAGGCAGTTTCGATAACGACATTGTACGTGAAGAAGTTGTAAGTGCGGCTCTGGAGCTTGTTCGTGATAACCGGGATATCGGGGCAATTCTATTGGAGTGCAGCGATTTACCCCCATACGCTGCAGATATTCAACAGGCAGTCGGACTACCCGTTTATGATTTTATTACAATGATTCGCTGGGCGCATATGGCGACAGCACAAAGACCATATGACGGGTTTATCTAGGAGGGTCTTAAAATGAGCGATGAGAAGACGATTATATGCAGATGTGAAGAAGTATCATTAAAGACAATCAGTGAAACAGTCTATCAATATAACTGCTCCTCCCGTGAAGTGAAACTCCGCACGCGGGCAGCTATGGGATATTGCGGTGGGAGAACCTGTCGACATGTCATCGATACTATAGTGGCAGATTTAAACCAAAAGGCTGTTACGGATGAGATTCAACTGAGTTACCGCCCACCAGTGCGTCCTATAACCTTTGGAGCGTTAGGAGGGGGATACCATGACAATGAGAGTTGTTAATCATTCCGTTCTTGGAAATCTTCCAGAACGGAATCGGGTTACGATTTACTTCAACAACAAACCTTTTCAAGCGTATGAAGGGGATACCATTGCCTCTGCAATGATGGCTGTGGGTGTTAAAACACTACGGTATCACGAAGAGAGTGGCAATGGGCGAGGGATCTATTGCAATATTGGTCATTGCTTTGAATGCCGAGTTCAAGTTGGGGAACGAAAAGTTGTTCGAGCTTGCTTGACACCCGTTTCAGAAGGTATGGAGATTTATTCACTTTCTGTTTTTAAGAAGGGAAGTGAATCAAATTGTTGAATTTATTGATTATTGGTGCGGGACCGGCAGGGTTGAACGCTGCAATTGCAGCGGCTGAGCAAGGTCTTGACGTCAAAGTGATTGATGAGTTTCCGAAAGTAGGTGGACGCCTACTAGGTCAACTTCATCAAGAACCTAACGGTGAATGGTGGAACGGCATAGAAATGGGCGAGAAACTTCATCAAAAGGCACTAAATGCGGGAGTAGAAATTCAGTGTGAAGTTTCCGTTGTAGACATTAGCCAATCCGTTTCAGGGTGGACGGTTTATACTTCGCAAGGAATGATGAAAGCTCAAACGCTGCTGTTAGCAACAGGAGCAACAGAAACACCTATCCCAATACCTGGATGGACACTTCCGGGGGTTATGTCCATTGGGGCAGCACAAGTGATGGGTAATGTCCACCGAGTGAAGCCGGGAAATACCTGTGTCATCATTGGTGCAAATGTATTGTCTATGGCGATTGCAAATGAATTGAGATTATGTGGAATAAAGGTGAAAGAAATCGTTCTTCCTGTTGTAGGGCCAATATCGAAAGACGCAGGCATACCGGAAAAAGTTCTAGCATTACTGATGAAGCTAACGCACTTGGCACCAACCGCTATTTTGCGTCAGGCAGGTAAGCTTGGAAAGTTTGTAAACCCAAACTTTGCCATCCAGTGCTTTCCTAGAAGGGGGATTAAGCTGTTTGGAATTCCCATTCGTATTAAGACGGCAGCTGTCGAAATACTAGGTGAAGATCATGTAACGGGTGTCCGAACGGTTAGTATTTCATCGGACGGAAAAGTGGTTCAAGGTAGTGAAAAAGTAACGGAAGCCGATTTTGTTTGTATAGCTGGAGGGTTAGCGCCGATGTCTGAGCTAGCGTCGATTGTTGGATGTTCCTTTAAATACGTACAGGAACTTGGCGGTCACGTGCCTGTACATAGTGAACGAATGCAAACAAATGTCCCCAATCTCTTTGTCGCAGGAAATATAACAGGTGTAGAAAGTGCAAAAGTTGCAATGGCTCAAGGAAAAGTAGCGGGTCTGGCAATCGCTTCGGAATGGAATGGCAACAGTAAAGAATTGGAGTTAGCACTAACTATAGCAATGGAGGAAGTAAGAAAAACAAGGGCAGAGGCGCTCATCCAGTTTCAACCAGGCATACCGGAAGCGCGAGATACTGTATACCAACAATTTATATTAGATGAACAGAAAATAAAACAAGAAATCTCTGTTTCATAAGAAAATGGTATTGGAGGAGCAGATTTGAAATTATTATTAGTAGGTGCCAATGGGACACTTGGTACTGCAGTTGTTAACGGAATGAAAGATAATGCTGAAATTATTCAAGCAAGTAGAAGTAATTCTACTATTAAAGTAGATATCACATCGACAGATAGTATTCGAAATATGTTTGATGAAGTCGGGAAAATAGATGCACTTGTTTGTACAGCTGGTGCAGCACATTTTGGAGCCGTTGAAGAACTAACCCCAGAACTAAATAGCATAGCTGTGAACAGTAAGCTTCTTGGTCAGGTGAATTTAGTATTACTAGGATTACCGTATATCTTGGATAACGGTAGCATCACGTTAACAACGGGGATTTTAATGGATGACCCCATCGTGAAAGGAGCTTCTTCTGCCATGGCAAACGGGGGTGTTCGTGCTTTTGTTAAATCTGCAGCGATTGAGTTACCAAGAGGAATTCGCATTAATAGCGTGAGTCCAAATATATTGGAAGAATCAAAGGAAAAGTATGGTTCGTCTTTTGAAGGCTACGAGCCGGTTCCAGCAAAACGAGTTGCCCTTGCTTTTAGAAAGAGCATTCTAGGCGCTCAAACAGGACAAAGCTATACCGTTTATTGACACACGAGTACTTCATGTGCTCTTAACACAAAAGGAGGTAATTGTAATAGAAGAAACAGTTGTCATTACAGGAGCTGGGAGTGGTCTTGGGGCATCTTTAGCGAAGAAGTATTCAGCGCTTGGCAAACATGTGTGTTTACTTGGAAGAACGAAAGAAAAGCTCGTTAGGACAGCCACTGAACTGGAAAGCAGTCATTCTATCTATGAAGTGGATGTGACATCCATCCCAAGTGTTAGAGTCATTATGGATATAATACGAAAAGAACGTGGGTCGATTGATTATTTAATCAATAACGCTGGTGTGGGGATTTTCAAGTACTTGGAAGAACTGCACGAAAAAGAGATTGACGAAATGATTGATACGAACTTAAAGGGAACGATCTATTGCACGAGGGAAGTAATATCAGGGATGAAAGAGAAGAATAAAGGCTACATCGTAAATATTGTTTCTGCTTCCGGAAAAATAGCAAAAGAGACGGAAAGTGTCTATAGCGCAAGCAAATTTGGTGTGCAGGGCTTTTCAGGTGCAATTGCACAGGAACTAAAAAATTCCAAAGTACAGATTTTCTCTGTCTATATGGGGAATATGAAAACGAATTTATGGGAAAATAATCACCCTGAAGCCCAACTGAATAATTATATGGACCCAGATGATGTAGCTGAAATCATTATTGAAAACCTAAAGCCACGAAGACATTTATCTGTAACAGATGTGACCATTTTGAACCATTTTTAGTGAAAAGCTTAGAAAGTAACTCGGTTAAAGTATTTGATTAGGCAAACTTTAAAGGGGGATGTTTATGACTGATTTTTTCAATTGGCTCAGTGGGATGGTGTGGAATCAGTATTTTATTTATTGTTTTCTAGCAGTTGGTTTGTTTTTTACGATTGCAACTAAGTTTGTTCAGGTGACCCATTTAAAAGATATGTTCAAGTTGATGTTTCAAAGGAAAAGTTCTAAAAGTGGGGTCTCCTCTTTTCAAGCAATCTCTATGTCTTTAGGGAGTCGTGTCGGGACAGGTAATATTGCAGGAGTGGCAACCGCCATTGCATTAGGGGGACCCGGTGCTATTTTTTGGATGTGGTTAATGGCATTTCTAGGTTCAGCAACCTCTTTTATTGAAATTACACTCGGTCAGGTTTATAAAAGCAAACTGAATGGTGAATACCGCGGAGGGCCATCCTATTATATTGAGAAGGGATTAGGGTTAAAGAAGTTTGCTTTTGCATACGCAGTTTTAACAATCGTGGCGAAAGGTTTCCTATTGATGAATATTCAGTCAAATACAGTTGCTGCATCCATGAAAGGTGCATTTGGCATTCCACCGATTATTACAGGTTTAGCAATGGTAACTCTCTTAGCTTTGATCATCTTGGGAGGGGTAAAGCGAATTGCCAAGGTTTCGGAATGGTTAGTACCCATTATGGCGATCGGGTACTTAATCGTTTGTATGATCATACTGGGTGCGAATATAACAGCTATTCCAGTCGTTTTTAAACTAATTATTTCTAGTGCTTTTGGTGCTGAAGCGACATTCGGAGGAATTATCGGCTCTGCTATTGCGTGGGGAGTTCAGCGTGGATTTTTCTCAAATGCAGCTGGATCGGGTGGAGAAACATTCGAAGGATCTGCTGCCGAAGTTTCACATCCAGCTAAGCAAGGGCTCGTACAAGCTATGGCTGTATATATCGATACATGGGTTATTTGTACAGCGACAGCTTTTATGATCTTAATCACAGGAATGTATAATGTACATCCTTCTGGCACTGAAGCTCTTGCAACTAATATACCTGGGGTAGAAGCGGGTGCGATGAATGTGCAGCTCGCTGTGGATTCCGTATTTTCAGGCTTTGGGTATTCCTTTATTGCGATTGCTTTATTTTTCTTCTGCTTTACGACGATGATTGCCTATTATTACAAATCAGAAACAAGTCTGGCTTTTATTAATCGCGATAAGAAAAACGGTAGAACGTGGTTAGACTATCTATTGAAGTTTGGTATTCTATTTTTTGCACTAACTGGTAGTATTATTTCTGCAAGTACAGCTTGGACACTTGGAGATATTGGTTTAGGCAGTATGGCTTATTTGAATATAATTGCTATACTACTTCTTACAAAACCGGCATTGAAAGTACTGAAAGATTATAGGGAACAGAAAAAAGCTGGGAAAGACCCCGTATTTGATCCAGTGAAGATTGGAATAAAGAACGCCGATTTCTGGGAAAGTGAATTTGAAACGGAAACGTCTGATTATGAAATTGAACTTAAGAAAAGTAAAAATGAGCGCACTACTAGTGGTAAAGTACAACCTTTAGTGAATGCAAGTCAACCAGAAAAAGTGTAAGAGATGGAGGAAATGATGAGATTAAAAGATAAAGTAGCTATCGTAACTGGTGCAGGTTCAGGAAATGGAGCTACCATTGCCAAGGGATTTCTTGCAGAAGGGGCGAAGGTTGTATTCGCCGATATCAACATCCATGCAGCACTGGAAGTGGCTAGTCAATCTGATGCTCGCCAAGATGATTGGATGGCAGTAGAAGTAGATGTAGCAAGTCCAACTTCCGTTAAAGAATTAATCTACAAATCAATGAAAGCGTTCTCAAGGGTTGATATTATGGTGGCAAACGCAGGGATTACTATTAGAAAACCTTTTCTTGAATTGACAGAATCAGATTATGATAAAGTAATGGATGTAAACGCAAAAGGTGTATTCTTTTGCAGTCAAGAAGCTGCACGAATTATGGATGAACAAGGTGGCGGTAGCATTATTCATATGTCTTCCACGACTTCTGTTTTGGCAGAAGCAAATGCAGTGCAGTATGGTGCTTCGAAAGGAGCAGTTGCTGCCATGACTCGACATATGGCATTAGATTTAGGAGACCGCAATATTCGGGTAAATGCGATAGCTCCTGGAACCATTCAGACAAACCTAACTGGATCACGTTTACAAGATGAAGAAGTAGTTGCTAAGGAGGCAGACCTTACAATGTTGAAACGTATTGGGCAACCAAGCGATATCGTGGGAGCGACAATTTTTTTAGCATCTGATGAGTCATCGTTCATAACTGGAACGCAAATTTTTGTAGATGGTGGCTATTCAGTTAAGTAAATAAGTTATGAAAAAAGGAATTGAGTTGTCATTAGGACAATTCAATTCCTTTTGTTATTTAATTATTAAACTATTTAATAGTTTAATACAGACGTCCAAAAATATGAAGTTCTTTTATTTAGTGCATTATCTTGATTGATAAATCGTGCAAGGTTTTCAACGTAGGAGCCTTTTTTTCATAAGATATATCCTTTAGGCAATCTGTATAGTTTTTTGGGTGAAGGATTTACACTTTGTCTAGTTCAATGAAAGCGATTACTTAATAAAATTAATTAGTAATATTCTGAATAATTAATATAACTTTATTTATGTTTTGATATTGTTGTATTTTTCCTAATTATTACATCTTCATAAGTCTGAGAGTAATTTTTAGTTAAGGACCTAGAAGGGGTGTATATGATGGTAAAAAAGATTAGAAAGGGAGATTATATGAAAACAAACGTAGAGTACGACACGTATACACGTGATCGGGAGGAAGTGATTAATCTAACGACTGATCTTGTTCGCATTCCGAGTGTTTATAGAGAAAATGATCCGCATGGTAATGAAACGAAAGTGGCAATGTACGTTGCACAATATTTGAGAGATAGAGGAATTGAAACACATGTAGAAGAGGTGGTTCCAGGTAGACCGAATGTTATCGGTATAGTCGATTCTGGAAAACCGGGAAAAACGCTTCTTTTCGAAGGTCATACGGATGTTGTGACCGAAGGAGATAAGGACGCTTGGACATATGATCCTTTTAGTGCGCATGTCGTGGACGGGCGGATGTACGGTAGAGGAACGAATGATACAAAGGGAAATTTGGCGTGCATGATCACAGCTGTTCACTCACTTCTTCAGGACAAAGAAGAATTTACTGGAAAAATAATTCTGTGTATTCCTGTAGATGAAGAGGGGTTAATGATTGGGATCAAGCACTTCATAAAGCAAGGTTGGGCAGATGATGTAGATGGTGCAATCATTTGCGAGCCAGAAGAAAATAATGTCTGCATCGCACAGCGAGGAGCTATGCGTATACGAGTAGATGTTTATGGGAAAATGGCACACGGCGCAATTTCCTGGAGCGGTATTAATCCGAACTGGCGGATGGCGAGATTCATAGTGGAACTGGAAAAGCTAGAAAAGGAAGAGCAAGCAAGATTGGGTGAAGATCCGTACTTAAAGTGGCCTTCCATTACACCAACTATTTTACAAGCGCCTGTAAAAGGCGATGCCCAAATAAACGTCATACCGGATCACTGTATGATGACGCTTGATATTCGAACAGTGCCAAAGCAAAACCATGATGAACTACTGGAGAAAATCAATTCTATTATTGATAGACTAAAAGAAGATGATTCGGATTTTAACGTGGAATTGACAATCCTGGATAACCGACCTTCTACAATTACAGCTGCCGATAATCCTGTCGTGAAAGCAATTTATGATGCAGTTGAATCGGTGACAGGCGAGAAACCTATCTACAATGGTGTTCCTGGAGCGACTGATGGGACATTCCTTCATATGCATGGTATACCTATTGTGACAATCGGAGCTGGGGACAGGGATATCCCTCACCAAATTAACGAGTATATCGACATAGAAGAACTAGCAGTAACTACAGCGATTTATAGAGATGCAGCTTTGCGCTTTTTGAAAGGTGAGGAGTGATCGAGGATGGCAGAATACAATCTAGCAATCATTGCAGGTGACGGCATTGGTATTGAAGTAATGGAAGAAGCTTTGAAGGTATTAAGCGTACTAGAAGAACATGAGAATGATTTTAAGCTGAATATTGAGAAATTCCCGTGGAATTCGGATTATTATTTAGCTCATGGAAGAATGATGCCGGAAGATGGGTTAGAAACTTTACGAAATTTCGATGCCATTTTGTTTGGGGCTATAGGGGATGTGCGTGTTCCAGATAACGTCACGGTGTGGGAATTAATCATGCCTATTCGAAAACAATTCCAACAATACGTTAATTTCCGTCCGGTGAAAACGCTGCCAGGCATATCCTCACCGCTAAGGAATGGTGAAAATATCGATTTGGTTATTTTCCGTGAAAATTCCGAAGGGGAGTATTCGGATAGTGGTGGCCGTTTGTTTGAGTCACAGTCAACGGAGCTTGCAGTTCAAAATACAATCATGACTCGTGCAGGAATTGAAAAAATAACAAGAGCTGCTTGTGAGTATGCTGTGAGCACTGGCAGGAAAAAAGTGACGAGTGCAACTAAGTCAAACGCAGTAACGCATGCGTTGAAACTATGGGACGAGCATGTGAAGCGAGTCGTAACAGAAGAGTTTTCAGAATTAGAATTCGAATCGAATTATATAGATGCGCTTGTTGCCTATTTTGTACAAAGGCCACAATCATTTGAAGTTGTCGTCGCATCGAACTTGTTTGGAGACATTCTATCGGATCTTGGTTCAGGAATTGTTGGAGGATTAGGGCTTTCGCCTTCAGCTAATATTAATCCGGAAAGAAATTATCCTTCCATGTTCGAACCCGTCCATGGATCTGCACCGGATATTGCGGGTAAAGGGATCGCAAATCCAATTGCTCAAATATGGTCAGCAGCACTAATGATGGAGCATTTGGGCAGAAGAGATCTCTCATTAAAAATAGTCCAGGCGATTGAAGAAGTGCTTTTTGAAAAGAAAGTAATAACAGCTGACATTGGCGGAAATGCGACAACTAGTCAAATGGGTTCAGCAATTATGGAGAAAATTAAAGAACAGTACATTACTGAAAAAATGGGGAGTTTAATTCATGGAACTAACTAATAAAGTAATCGTGGTAACAGGTGCAGGTGGTGGAATGGGCAAAGCAATTGTTCAGCAATTATTGGAACGAGGTGCTTTCGTTGTTGGCATCGATCTATCAGTTGATTCACTAAAAGATATTCCGCAATCTAAATTTGTTGCCAAAGCAGCTAACATCTTAGATGAAAAAAAAATCTCGGAAATCTTTTTGGAGATTAATAATGAACAAGGAAAAATCGATGGTGTAGTAAATGCAATTGGTATTGCACAACCGCAAACACCGATAGAAGAAGTGACATTAGAGCAATGGCACAGGATCATGAATATTAATGCGACTAGCCTATTTATAACGTGTAAAGAAGCTGTGAAATATATGAAACCGAAACGCCAAGGGTCAATTGTTACGATTGCTTCTATTTCAGCTGTTAGGCCACGACCAGGACTTCAATCATATATTGCTTCAAAAGGAGCCGCAGAAAGTTTTTCAAGAGCAATGGCAATAGAATTGGCGCCTTATTCAATACGGGTAAACACGATCCATCCTGGCCCAGCAGATACGAATATGCTTGGGCAATTCGCCGCAAAAAATGCGGACGTTGGTACTGTGAAAGCTGATACATTCAAACAAAGTGTTCCATTAGGCGACTTAATCCAACCGGAGGATATTGCACATTCCGTCACCTATTTATTGTCGGATGTTGCAAAGATGGTGACAGGTGCTACATTGCATGTTGATGGTGGAAGAGGTCTGTAATAATGAGAGGTAGTGATGAATATGAAACGGATTCCAATGCTTATTAACGGAGAATGGGTTGGTGATGATCGTCATGAATGGATGCCAGTTTTCAATCCTTCAAATGGCAAGAAAATTGCAGAAATTGTAAAAGGAAATGAGCGTCACGTGGATGATGCGGTATCTGCCGCACAAAGAGCGTTCGAAAGCGATGAATGGCAAAAAGTAAAACCCTTTGAGCGCGGGCAACTTCTGGTGAACCTTGCGAATTATATAAGAGAAAATGCAGACCAATGGAGCGAGTGGGAATGTGCAGATGTGGGAAAACCGATTTCACAAGCACGTGCAGATGTTGAAGCTGCAGCCAGATATTTTGAGTTTTATGGGGGAGCAGCAGACAAAGTGATGGGTGATTCTATACCTATCGAAGATGGCATATTAAACGTAACTGTTTTAGAACCACTGGGTGTAACAGCACATATTATTCCCTGGAATTATCCTCTCCAAATCATTTCCCGGAGTGTAGCAGCGGCTATTGCAACTGGAAATGCAGTCATTGTGAAAAGTGCGGAAGATACGCCGATGACCGCTCATGCAATTGCAGAATGGTTTGTGGCAAGCGGTTTGCCAAAAGGTATTTTCCAGCATGTGACTGGTTTAGGTTCCGAGGTTGGAGGTCCATTAGCGTCACATCCTGACATTGCGCACGTGACATTTACGGGTTCTGTAAATACAGGAATCTCCGTAATGAAAGCAGCGGCGGATAACGTTGTCCCTGTAACGCTCGAACTTGGCGGTAAGTCTCCAAACATTGTATTCGCTGATGCTTCTGAAGAAAAGGCATTGGAAGGTGTTGTGAAAGCGATTATTCAAAATGCAGGTCAAACATGTTCTGCAGGGTCAAGATTGTTAGTTGAAGCTTCATATAAAGAGGAGTTTTTAAGCAAGTTGAAAGAAAAATTCAGTAAACTAACAATTGGTCCAGGAAGTGAAGATAACGATATTGGGCCAATTCTAAATAAACGGCAATATGATCAAATCATGAGTCGGATTGAAGAAGCGAAGAGTATAGGGAAAATTGTAACTGGAGGAAAATCGGTAACGATTGAAGGTTCTGAAGGTGGATTTTATATTGAGCCTACAATTATAGACGAACTCTCTCATTCCTGTTCTTTAGCTCAAGAAGAGATTTTTGGACCCGTGTTAAGTGTGTTCACTTTTAATGACGTTGAAGATGCGATTCAATTGGCCAATGGGACAGATTATGGCCTAGTCGCAGGTGTTTGGACGCAGAATATTGATGTTGCACACTATGTTGCATCTAAGATGAAATCTGGACAAGTGTTTATTAATAATTACGGCGCGGCAGGTGGTATACAAATGCCGTTCGGAGGTTATAAAAAAAGTGGGATTGGAAGAGAAAAAGGGTTCATTGCATTGCGAAACTACACGCAAATAAAAAATATAGCGGTGAAATTTGGTATTTGAAATTTATAAAAGAAGTTCAAATAAGCGCGAAGATTTACATTTTTTTTTACCTAATGAAAGTAATTACAAAATAAAATAGTTATATAGTATTGGCGATAATTGTGATAATTGCTCTTATTTTGCAGTGGAAATTGAGTTAGGAGGAGCTCTATGAAGTACATTCAACTATTGATTTTAATTCCTTTTATTGGTTTTCTAGGATTCCTACCATGGGCAAACCGTGTTGAACCGTATGTCCTTGGAATGCCGTTTTTATTGTTTTGGCTTGTACTTTGGATGGTACTATCACCAATAGTATTAGTCATTGTTTATAAATTAGATCCAGATAATAGGGAAGGTGAAACAGAATGAATATCTCATTAATTATTATTAGCTTATTTCTATTATTGGCTCTTTATCTCGGAATATCATCTACTCGAGGAAAAGAGATGAGCATGGAGCAATGGACTGTTGGAGGGCGAGGGTTCGGAACACTGTTCATCTTCTTTTTAATAGCAGGAGAAGTGTATACAACATTCACTTTCCTCGGGGGTAGCGGATGGACGTTCACAAGAGGTGCCGCCGTTTATTACGTACCAGCTTATATCTTTCTTGCTTATGTGCTATCTTATTGGTTCATCCCTAAAATATGGAAGTATTGTAAGGAGAACAATCTTATATCACAGCCGGACTACTTTGTTTCTAAATATAAAAGCACTGCTTTGGGTGTATTAGTAGCAATAGTAGGGTGTGTGGCACTAATTCCATACATCGTTATTCAATTTAAAGGGCTTGGAATCATAGTGTCTCAAGCATCTTATGGTACGATTTCTCCAGTTGTGGCAAGTTGTATAGGAGCGGCCGTTGTTGCCACATACGTTATGGTTTCAGGTATCCATGGTTCGGCCTGGACGGCGATTATAAAAGATTTCATGATTTTAATTGTTGTCATCTTTCTGGGAATTTACATCCCATTTCATTACTTCGGAGGAATCAAGCCGATGTTCGAAGCGGTTGAGATGGTAAAACCAGAGCTCTTGACATTGGCGGATACAGGGTTTAGTAATTCGTGGTTTACTTCCACTGTTATTTTTAACGCAATCGGATTTTATATTCTTCCAACATCATTTATGGTCATTTTATCAGCGAAAAGTGCGAAAAGTTTGAAGAAAAATGCAATTACATTACCTTTGTATACCATTCTATTACTCTTTATTTTCTTTGTTGGATTTGCTGCCATTACAGTAATTCCTGAACTTGATGCAGCGCAAGGTGATCTTGCCCTTCTTACATTAGCTATCAAGACGTTTGATCCTTGGGTTATCGGAATCATTGGGGCGGCTGGTCTGTTAACTGCTTTAGTTCCATGTTCTGTCATGCTAATGTCGAGCGCTGCAGGACTTACACAAAACTTATATAAGGTTATTGTTCCGAAAGCTTCTGATAAGCATTTGTTGACTGTTTCTAAACTCTTCATTGTAATAATTTCACTTATCGCTCTATATTTTACAATAACGGGCGGAGAGGCGATGGCCATATTAAATATTATGTCCTATAGTCTGATTGTTCAACTGGCTCCTGCACTGTTTCTAAGTATTCAACGAAACAATATGATTACAAAAGAAGGCGCATTCATGGGCATTGTGACAGGTGTTATCGTTGTTTTGGTTATGACGTTAAAAGGAATTGGAATAGGAGATTTACTACCACAGGCACCTCAGTGGGTACAGGATATCAATGGTTCGTTTGTTGCTTTAACCTCGAACATAATAGTTATGCTTATCGTGAGTATAGTTTCAAGAGCATTCGCTTCCATAAAACATACTAAACTGGAAGAAGCTAAATAAGCGACTACTGTTTCTATATTAAATTGGAGAGGGGATAACGAGAAAATGCTAACTATAAATGCTGAAAGATTAAATGAGAAACTAAGAGAACTTGCTGAAATAGGAAAAATTGGGGATACGGGTGTTTCTAGACTTGCCCACTCGAAGAAAGATAAAGAAGCTGTATTAAAAGTGAAAAGTTGGATGGAAGAGGTTGGCCTTTCGGCGAGAATTGATAACTTTGGCAACTTAATAGGACGGTTGGAAGGGGAAAATCCGGATGCACCAGCGCTTATGCTCGGATCACATATCGACTCTCAACCTTATGGTGGGAGGTTTGATGGCGTTCTTGGAGTTCTTGGAGCACTTGAAGTAGTTCAAACATTACAAGAACAAAAGATTACCCCTGCTATTTCTATTGAAGTAGCGGCATTCTCGGATGAAGAAGGATGTAGATTTAACAAAGGGTTATTTGGCGTAAGAGGGATACTCGGCAAGCTAGAAGAAGGAGAATTAGATCGACAAGACAAAGATGGTGTTACAAGAAGAGAGGCGTTAATTGAATTTGGGTGTGATCCCGATAAATTCAAGGAATCTGAATACAATCTTTCTAAAATTGCTGCGTTTTTAGAACTTCATATTGAACAAGGACCTGTTTTGGAAGCTAAAGGCGAGGCAGTTGGAATTGTTACTGGAATATCGGGCCCATTATGGCTGACAGTTGAATTGACGGGGCTAGCAGGTCATGCTGGTTCAGTTCCAATGCCAATGCGCCAAGATGCTCTCGTTGGTGCAGCGAAAGTAATCGTTAAACTAAATGAACTGACAAGTAAAATTCCCGGCGCGTCAACCGTAGGAACTGTTGGAGGTTTAAAGGTGTTTCCAGATTCACGTAATATAATACCAGAACAAGTAACATTTACTGTGGACTTACGAGACATCGATGAAACGAGAAGAGATGAGATTGAAAGTGAATTGCGTCAATCAATTAATCAAATTGCGACTGAACACGGCTTAACTTATAAAATCACGGAAGATACAAAGAGTGAACCTCGTTTTTGTAACGATAAAATCATGAATATTATGAAAAGTGAAAGTGAGGAAATAGGGATCAATACTCCTGAGCTGATGAGTGGGCCTTTTCACGATTCACTTGCGATGTCCTACGTTTGCGATTATGCAATGATTTTCGTTCGATCAAAAGGTGGAATCAGTCATAATCCGAAAGAATATTCAGCTCCGGAAGATATTGCGCTTGGAACTGAACTGCTGTATAGGACGGTTGTGAAATTAGTAGTCGATGAGCATTTATTGACAGGAAATCCAGTGGTAACGGAAACTATTTCATTTTAATTCTAAAAAACAATTCTAAAGGGAGGCTATTTTTATGACTCGAAAGCATTTATTTATTAACGGTGAGGTACTAACAGTTAACGCTAGAAATCAGATCGCTGAAGCAGTTGCTGTGCAAGGAAAACATATTATTGCGGTAGGTACGACAGAGGAAATTTTAAAGTTGCAAGATGAAAATAGTGAAGTTGTTAATTTGGATGGGCGAAGTCTTCTTCCTGGAATTATTGATTCCCATCTTCATATAACGATGTATGGAACAAATGAAGTTTCTGTTTCGTGCAAGGATGAATCCGTGAAATCAATTGATGATCTATTACAAAAGTTGAAAGAACGAGCAGCAGGTACCCCTGCTGGAGAATGGATACGAGCTTGGGGGTATCACGACAAAAAAATTGTAGACAAGCGCTTCCCGACAAAAGAAGAGCTCGATTCTGTTTCTACAGACCATCCAATAATTGTAGTCCGTGCATGCGGTCATATATCTGCTGTTAACAGTTATGCCCTTAACCATGTATCTATCGATAATAACACGCCAGATCCGGAAGGTGGAATTATTGAACGGAAGGAGAATGGTGAAGCGACAGGTCTTCTTTTCGAAAACGCTCATATGCAAATGTTTCAAGTGGCTACATTTTCTAGGGAGGAAATCGGAAAGGCGCACGCTGTAGCATCAGAACATTTTGCAAAAGCCGGAATTACATCTGTCCATGACGCCTCGGGCTATGGCACTTCCAATCTCCGAGCGCTTCAACAAGACACCTTAAAAGGGGTTATTAAACAAAGGGTATACGCCATGGGTGGGGCATTAAGCGAACCGGAAAATGTAGTGAAGGCACTACTTGCTTCCGGGTTTGTAACGGGTCTTGGGAATGACCGATTTAAAGTCGGACCCGTGAAAGTTTTTCTGGATGGAAGTAGTAGCGGTCCGACAATTTGGACAAGAGAGCCGTATACAAGCAATCCATCCAATTATGGGGTCCATTATTTTGAACAGGAAGAGTTAGAGGAATTATTTATTCCGGCACATGAACAAGGGTGGCAAATTACTGCCCATGCGCAAGGCGATGCGGCAATAGATATGCTATTAACTTGTATTGAAAAGGCAAATCATAAGTTTCCGCGTGAAGATGCTCGGCATCGTATCGAACATGCAGGGGTTGCTGCTCCGGACTTAATTGCAAGGATGAAAACGGCAGGAGTCATACCGACTCCGAATCCTGCTTTTTTATATGAATATGGGGATGGCTATTGTGAAAGTTATGGAAAAAGAGCGGAGCAAATGTATCCGCTAGCAAGTTATATAGAAGCAGGGGTTCCTGCCGCAGTAGCTTCCGATTGCCCAGTTACGGATTTCACTCCAATGCGGGGAATCCATAGTGCTCTTACGAGACGTTCACAAACAGGTAGGGTAATTGGTGAAAAAGAGACGGTATCATTATTGGATGCAATTCGTATGTATACCATTAATGGGGCATATGCTTCTTTTAGTGAAAAGGAGACAGGGTCAATCGAGCCCGGCAAATTAGCTGATCTTATTATCCTAGATCGATCGATCATACAGTCAAATGTAGAGGATATTCCATCTATACAAGTTGAATTCACGATGATTGACGGTGATGTTGTTTATGAAAAACTGTCGCAAGGTGTAAATTCATAATAGGAGAGTGGAATCTTGAAAACGATTGAACTACATGGAACATCTTTTAATATTGGGTTGGAACACGGTGTACAAGGGAAGAAAGAAGTACATCGCAGTTTGGAAACATATGAAGAACTATTTAAGGGCTATGCTTCACTATCCTGGCAAGAAGCGAAAGAAAAAGCGCTATTGCACTTGGATGCCATCGAGGCATATCGCCCTAATTACCTAGAGGAAATGGAAGGAATTGCACGAGGCGCTGGTGTCGAATTTGAAGATATACTGACGCTTAATACAAGAAGTGAAATCGCACTAACAAATTCACCGGATGGATGTACATCGCTTGCAATTACGGAGCCGCGAAGTTCTAAAACTTGGTTAGCCCAAAACTGGGATTGGAAAGGTGAACAAACGGATTCTCTGCTATTTTTAAAAATTAAACAAGGTAACAAACCTAACATTGAAATGGTTACAGAAGGCGGTATTATTGGCAAGATTGGGTGCAATGATGCAGGGGTAGGAGTATGTTTAAATGCGTTGATGACGCGTACTTGTGAGCCAAAAGTTCCAATCCATCTTGGATTACGGGCAATTTTAGATTCGTTTACGTTCGATGAGGCATTATCTGCAGTTAGTCACAACCAGATGGCTTCACCTGCGCATTTTTTAATTGCTTCAAGAGAGAAGAAAATAGTAAGTGTAGAGGTTTCACCAATCTATACAGCACAAATTAAACCAGAAAATGGGGTACTTATCCACACGAATCATATTTGCGCACCTGCTATGCAAAAGGTAGTAGCTGATAAGCCTCTTGATGATTCCTATCATCGCTTAAAAGCAATTGATAGACTGATAACTTCCTTAAGTGGCGATGTATGGGCTAGTGATATCTTTTCCTTATTAGCTGATCATGATAACTATCCTGATTCTATTTGCAGACATGAAAATCCAACCAAGTTGTCACATGAAAAGATGGAAACTGTTTTTAGTATTGTGATGGATTTAACTGGCAACAAGCTTTCTGTCAAATTAGGAAATCCTTGTTTAAGTAAAGAAGTTTATACAACAATAACTTGTTGATTTTGTATACAAAAAAAGAAAGTCGCCTTGCTTCAGTGAGCAGTGGCGACTTTCTTTTTTTGGTGGGCTTTTCCGTTTAATAGTCCGTATGCTTTAATGGCTGTTTCAAGAGCTAGACGATTCGCAGGTTTCATAAAGTCGTCTCCAAGAAGTTGTTCCAGCTTTTCGATACGGTGATATAACGTCTGTCTGACGATAAAGAGGCGTTCTGCAGCTTCCTTTTTGGAGCCCATATATTCTAGGTAGACAGAAAGCGTTTCTAAAAGGTCGCTTTCCATTTTCTCGTCATAATCGATAAGTGCTCCCAAATAATTTTGAACATAATTTTCTAGACATCCGCTCTTTTTTAAAGGGAGTAAAATTTGATATACACCAAGGTCTTCATAAAAATGTGAGTCTAAAATTGTTGCTTGGAGTAGTTGGAGTACTTCGTTTGCCTCTTCATAGCCGTTCGTTACATCTGAAATTTCTTTATACACCATACTAACTCCAAACGAACATTCTTTCCGATCTATAAAGTGATTCTCTTTCATTGCCATAATACTATCAATGATCTGAGAAAAGCGGTCTTTGTCCAGTTTTAAATAATCCGCTGCGATGAAAGAAGCTATGACTGCTATTTCACTTTTACTCGAAGAAACAGCTGGGAAAAACCCATGACGTTTAAAGAGTGTACGGATCATCATCGACCTTTGCAGTTTAATTTCTTCCCAATCTTCCTCATCGAATCTTGACTCAGGGAAATTCATTCGAATGATAAAAATTCTATAATACATATTGCGACTAGTAGCAGGCAAATAAGTTTGTAAATCGTCCTGATCAACATCTCGACCGTTTAAGAGGTTTTGGACAAACTCATCCTCGCTATGCTGCTTACGTTCTTCAATCGTGCGGTTTCGTAATAAAATTTGTGCAATAGCAAGTGCTGCACGATCCAAAATAAGGAAGGTGAAATCATCTGACATTGATTGCTTCACTTGGAGGCACAGATACCCCCAGGTTTGTCCAAGTCCTTCAACTGGCATAAGCGCAAATGTTTGTTTATCAAGCGTAAATAGTTTCTGTTCTATATGGAAAGATGAAGAAGTTTCAAGATAAGTTCGGATGGTTGTTTCAAACTCTTTACTTTCGGATGGGTAATAATAGGATCGCCCATTATCAGAAATGAATATAACCCCTTGCTGAAAAAAATGGTGTAGCTCCAGTAGGATTTTCAAAATACCATTGGGTGTAAGAGACGAAGCATTGAATTTTCTAGACAGCGTATCGAGCTGTGAAAGCATTTGATGGTGTTGATTGATGATAAATGTATGTAGGTCTTGGGTGATATCAACAAATTTCACGGTGTTCTCAAATGTAATAATCGGAAAAGAGTGCTTATTTGCAAGTTCAATGAGTTCTAACGGAATTTCCTTGAAGTAAATTCCCAACTCAATACAAATACATGCGACATCTTTTTCTATCAACTTCATCACATATTCTAATTGCGTAGGAAGATCTGGTAGGAGACCTCCTCCCGTAGTAAGAATCATTTCACCTCCGTTTATTAATGATTCAAAGTCATTTACTTCTAACACATGTGACCATTTCACTTGCCGCTCTAATCCACTTTCTCCCGCAATAACTCTTGCACATTTGAACGAATCACGAGCAAGCACATCCCGAACAGTCAATTTCAATTCATTCATCCAAAAGATACCTCCCCATAACGTAAAAATAATAAGGTCATGATTTAACATAGTGTAAAGTGACAATAGTCAAAATAATTTGTAAAGTATACTATGAAGTCTATCGAAAATAGCATGAACTATCAAGAGAAATAGAATAGGAGGAATAAAATATGACGACTACAGCAGTAGAAAAGAAAACGCTAACAAATTTCATCAATGGACAATGGGTAAAGTCAACGACAGATAAATATGAAGAAGTACCGAATCCAGCAACCGGAGAAATTCTTGCAGAAGTTCCGATTTCTACGAAGGAAGATTTGGACAATGCAGTAAGAGCTGCAAAAAAAGCGTTTGCCAAATGGAAAAAGACAGCTGTTCCACAGCGATCTCGAATTTTGTTCAAATATCAACAGTTATTAACTGAAAACTGGGATGAACTGGCGAAGCTCATTACGATGGAAAACGGAAAAAATTACAACGAAGCATATGGTGAAGTGCTACGAGGAATTGAATGTGTAGAGTTTGCGGCTGGTGCTCCGACACTCATGATGGGTACACAACTACCGGATATTGCGACGAATGTTGAGTCTGGTATGTACCGTTATCCACTTGGAGTGATTGGAGGAATTACCCCTTTCAACTTCCCTATGATGGTGCCGTGCTGGATGTTCCCTCTAGCAATTGCGAGTGGTAATACGTTCATTCTAAAGCCATCAGAGCGCACGCCACTTTTGGCAAATCGTCTTGCAGAGCTACTGCATGAAGCAGGCCTACCGGATGGAGTTTTCAATATCGTACATGGTGCACATGATATCGTGAACGGCATCCTTAGCCACCCGGACATCCCGGCTGTATCATTTGTAGGCTCACAGCCAGTAGCAGAATATGTATACAAAACAGGAACATCGAATGGCAAGCGCGTACAAGCATTAGCAGGTGCCAAGAATCATACGATTGTCATGCCTGATGCTGATATGGACTTAACTGTAACTAACATCATTAATGCTGCATTTGGGTCTGCTGGAGAAAGATGTATGGCTTGTGCAGTCGTCGTTGCTGTAGGCGATGTAGCAGATCAGTTGGTTGAAAGATTAGTGGAAGAGTCGAATAAGATGACAATTGGTAACGGTTTAGAAGAAGGGGTATTCCTTGGTCCAGTCATTCGAGATTCCCATAAAGACAAAACATTAAGCTATATCGAATCAGGTATTGAAGATGGCGCGAAGCTGTTACGTGATGGCCGTAGCGATAAATCCTCTTCAGAAGGTGGTTATTTTGTTGGACCGACCATTTTCGATCATGTAACACAGGAAATGAAGATTTGGAAAGAAGAAATTTTTGCACCAGTATTATCTATCGTGAGGGTGGAGGCATTGGAGGAAGCAATTGAGTTTGCGAACAAATCAGAGTTCGCAAATGGAGCATGTCTATTTACAGATAGTGCAAAAGCAATCCGTCAGTTCAGAGAGGAGATCGATGCGGGAATGCTTGGTGTAAACCTTGGAGTACCTGCACCAATGGCATTCTTCCCATTCTCTGGTTATAAAAAATCATTCTACGGCGATCTACATGCCAATGGCCGTGATGGAATTGAGTTTTACACCCGCAAAAAAATGTTAACAGCACGTCACTGATCGTAAAGTATTTGTTCAACAAAGGATAAATGGGCTGAAGCTTATAAATTAAAAAGGGAGTGGAGAAAATGACAACAGCAAAAGAAACGACAAAGTCATTAGTGCAAAAAGACCGTGAAAATGTATGGCATCACATTTCTGCTTACAACGAAAAGAATCCTCCGATGGTTGTAGAGAGCGGAGAGGGAGCATGGATTACTGATCATGATGGCAACCGTTATCTTGACGGGATGTCTGGATTGTGGGCAGTGAATGTTGGCTATGGTCGTGAAGAACTTGCACAAGCAGCATACGAGCAAATGAAAAAACTAGCGTATGTACCGATGACTCAAAGTCACGGACCAGCAATTGAATTAGCAGAAAGGTTAAACAAAATGCTTGGCGACGATTATCAGATTTTTTATTCGAATAGCGGATCTGATGCTAATGAAGTAGCGTTTAAGCTGGCGCGTCAATACCATCAGCAAAACGGGGAACCTTCTCGTTATAAATTCATTTCCCGTTATCGTGCCTATCATGGAAGTTCAATGGGGGCACTAGCAGCGACAGGTCAAGCATTACGTAAATATAAATATGAGCCGCTTGCACCTGGATTCTTACATGTAGCACCACCTGATAATTACCGTAGACCAGCAGGACAATCGATCGAAGAATATAATATCCAACGTGCTCAGGAGTTTGAAGAAAAGATTATTTGGGAGCAAAAAGAGACGATTGCGGGAATTATAATGGAACCGCTTATCACAGGTGGCGGTATTCTCATTCCACATCCTGTTTATTTAGAAAAAGTCCAAGAGATTTGTAACCGTCACGGTGTATTGCTTATTGTAGACGAAGTGATTTGTGGTTTCGGACGCACAGGAAAAGCGTTTGGTCATCAGCATTTCAATCTAAAGCCGGATATCATTACGATGGCAAAGGGACTGACAAGTGCTTACTTGCCACTATCTGTAACCGCGATTCGCAAAGATATTTATGAAAAATTCGACACTGGAGAAGAAAACAGCCATTTCCGTCACGTAAATACGTTTGGTGGAAATCCAGCAGCTTGTGCGGTTGCATTAAAAAACCTAGACATCATGGAAAGAGAAAATCTATTTGAACGTTCTGCTGAAATTGGAGAACGTGTGCTAAAAGAGTTAGAGACTCTTAAAGAGCATCCATTTGTCGGAGATATCCGCGGTCTTGGTTTCCTAATAGGGATTGAGCTTGTAGAAGACAAGGAAACAAGAGAGCCAGCGACTAATGCGCGTGTCGCAAAAATTATTGGCGAGTGTAAGGCAAACGGACTCATTATTGGAAGAAATGGGGATACGGTTGCCGGTTATAACAATATTCTAGCACTTAGCCCACCGCTTTCTTGTACGGATGAAGATGTCGATTTTATCCTTGCGGTACTAAAAAAAGTATTTAAAGAAAACGAGTCTTTCAAAGGTTGAACAATATCAAGGAATACTACACGTAGACTGAGGAGGAGTATAAATGAAAATCGGTGTTCCAAAAGAGATAAAAAACAATGAAAATCGAGTTGCAATGACACCAAGTGGAGTTGTTACATTAAAGAATGCTGGTCATGAAGTCTATATCGAAACAGGAGCTGGTTTAAAATCAGGTTTTACTGATGAGGACTACAACCGCGAAGGAGCCATTGTTGTTGCAACAGCAAAAGAGGCTTGGCTAGCTGATATGGTGATGAAAGTAAAAGAACCATTAGAAGAAGAGTACGGCTACTTCCGAGAAGGTTTGATCCTCTTCACCTATTTGCATTTAGCAGCTGAGCCAGCTCTGACGAAAGCTCTAATTGACAACAAAGTCGTTGCAATTGCCTATGAAACAGTACAATTGCCGAATAACACATTGCCATTGCTATCGCCGATGAGTGAGGTAGCTGGTCGAATGGCTACACAAATTGGCGCACAGTATCTGGAACAAATCCACGGTGGAAAAGGGGTTCTATTAGGAGGCGTTCCAGGTGTATCACGCGGCAAAGTGACAATTATCGGAGGCGGGATTGCTGGAACGAATGCTGCACGTGTTGCAATTGGTATGGGAGCACAAGTAACTGTTATCGATTTAAGTGTAGATCGACTTCGCCAATTGGAAGAGCTTTTCGGAAATGATGTGCAGACACTTGCGTCCAACCCTTATAATATCGCTGTATCGGTGAAAGATTCAGATCTGGTTGTTGGAGCAGTTCTTATACCGGGTGCACGAGCTCCAAAACTCGTTTCGGAAGAGATGATTAAGTCCATGAGTCCTGGTTCTGTACTTGTCGATATTGCGATTGATCAAGGTGGCATTTTTGAAACATCGGACCGAATTACAACGCATGATAACCCGACATATGAAAAGCATGGGGTTGTTCATTATGCAGTTGCTAATATGCCAGGTGCAGTTCCTTATACGTCGACAATGGCTTTAACAAACATGACCGTACCATATGCTTTACAAATTGCGAACAAAGGATATGTCCAAGCTTGTCTAGATAATGAGCCCCTTTCAAAAGGCGTCAACATATTAGACGGTCATGTTACGTACAAGGCGGTTGCGGAAGACCTTGGGTATGTATATAAATCTATACACGAATTACTAGAGAAGGAAGTTGTGCATCAATAAATAAAATGAACGAGGTAAATATTAGTAAAGAGCGATTAGTTTAATAGAGATTAATATTACAAACAAAGGGCAGCTTCTCCTAATTAAAACTTAGGGAAAGCCGCCCTTCTTTTTATTAGATGTATTTGGAAACGGAATTTCTGATGATGAAATTGGCTTCAGAGTCAAAAGAAATAGTTTATCTATTCCAACAATTAAATAAGCGTTACAATTTGAACAGAGGTTTGGATCGGATATCCACTTTCGAAAATGAACTCTTTTATGGAGAAAGTAAAATGAACGATTTACAATGTCAAACTGTCTAATAGATAACAAGGGGGTGGGAGCATGGATTTGGAAAAACAAGCAATTGCAGGTGAAGAACAGGCTTTATTGGAGCTATTAACCCGACATGAGGAGATGCTCTATCGGATTGCCTTTGCATACCTGAAAAATGAGCATGATGCGGTTGAAGCGGTGCAAGAGCTGACTTATCGAGCATTAAAAAAGATTCATACTGTAAAAGAACCCGCATACATAGCAACATGGCTTGTTCGAATTATCATTAATATCTGTTTAGACGTGAAAAAGAAGCAAAAGAAATTTGTCTATAATCATGATATGGAAGTCGCTTCGGTGGATCAGCAACCATTCGAAATAGTTGATATCATCGCAAGTTTACCAACAGAACAACAAGAACTCATTTACTTAAAATATTTCCATGATATGAAGAACGCGGATATTGCACAGTTAAAGAAAATTCCCGAGGGCACTGTGAAATCAAGGCTACATACGACATTAAAAAGATTACGTGTACTAATGGAAAAGGAGGAACTGTAAATGACTAACTTGAACAATCAGGAATTGCAAAAGCTCACCGAGGAATTAGAAGCAATTGAAATCCCCAAAGAAGCCTTACATCAAGCACGCATAAAAGCTGTGCAACAGCACGGGTTGAGTAAGAGAAGAAAACGTCGTCTGTATTCATTTGCCAGTGTCGCTGCTATTATGCTGTTGCTGTTTGTAACTTCTATTCGAGTATCTCCGGTATTTGCGCAGACTATGGCCAAGATTCCAGGATTTGATTCTATCGTACATATGATTTCTTTTGATAAAGGAATCAGTGACATTGTTGAAAATAATTACTATGAAGAACTAGGAATTGTAGTAACAGAAGACGATTATACATTGACTTTACAGGGAGTTGTGGCTGATCATTCGGGTATGACTTTATTCTATAAGCTTGAATCTCCCTATGACCTTTCCAAATTGAGTATAACTTCTTTAGGAGTATCACAACAAGGTATCCCAATTGGGGTCACAAATCCCTACGTTTCCTCGAAAACAGGTAAGAGGACTGAGCAGGAAGACAAAATTGAAATTGTATCCGCCACTGATTTATCGTATGAAAATAGGAAATTTGAATTTAATATGAGTTTGAGTGATGTAGCAGAAGCAGAAACAAAGATCACCGTACCGTTCACACTCACTAAGCCTATTGAACAACCAAAAGTATATGAGGTGAATCAAGACGTTGTTGTAGACGGTCAAACAATTAATATTAAGCAGCTGAAAGTTTCACCATTACGTGCAGAAATCCGTCTAGCTGCTGATGAACAAAATACGATGCAATTACTAAAATTTACATCGATACGATTGATTGATGAGAATGGCGAAGATTGGGGCCAACTAAGTAATGACTCGGGAGGAGTCAGCAATGTACATGACGGTGACGTGAGCTTATTTTTACAAAGTAATTACTTCCGACAACCGAAAAAATTAACGCTAGAAATAGATAGAATTCAAGCACTTCCAAAAGGCTCGAACTATATCGAGGTAGATTTTGAGCAAAAGAAAGTGCTGTATCTGCCGAGTGACTTGGATATTACTGTTCAAGTACCATCGGATAATACATTGGAAGTCACTTATCCATCTAGCGGTTGGCTGCTGTTTTCTCAAATGGTGGATCAAGAAGGCAAAAATTTAAGTAATAATCTAATTGAAACGCATATGAGCAGAGAAGAACCTTATGTCACAGAAGTTTCTACATTTGATTTTGAAAAGGTAGTGAATCCAATTCGGTTCCATATTAATAGCTATCCACTGTATTTGGACGGTAAGGTAGAAATTGATATACCCCTTTATGAATAGGGTTTTTACCTTTAAGTAACAAACCCCACCGTTATAAGAAAGTAAGTCCTCTTGGCGGCGGGGTTTATTGTGTATTAGGATAGGTCAATAAAAGTTAAAATGTTCGCGTCGAAAGGTGATATTGAAAAAAACTATTCTGTTAGCATATCATTTTGGTGATTTTCGGATAGGTTTTCGCTGGATGAACAAAAGTACCACTTTATCGAGGAATGCGGCTAACAGAATCCCAACTGCATATCGAAATAAATCTTCTGTCAGAAATCCTTTGCCGAATATTAAAGCTCCGAGTGAAGTAGCACGAATTTGCTTTATCCATTCTCCTTGATATAGCTGGCTGAATTCAATACTAAAGCTAAAAAGGAAACTAATCCAAATAGCTAAAGATAACGTTTTACGTACCAAAAGGAAACGGAGTCCGTAATAGACCATCATAGCCCAAATAACATCCCCTGCGTTTTCCGCTAAAAACGACGGAAGATTATAGCTGTATTTCCTAGAGGCTAGCCCAAAGAAAATAGTAGTGGCAACTACAATTACATAAGCTATTCTAATTTTAAAGTAACGGAAATGGAGATTTTCGTTTTTAATAGTCAATGTGATCACTCTTTGGAATATATTTATTCGTTAATCCTCAATATACAAGTATTGTATGATGGAAGCAAGGTTGTACAAAATCGAATTCTTTGATTTGTACAGAAAGCATTTGCTCGTAACGGTACTTTCTTATTATAGAAGGAGTTAATAGTATTTACGTTGAATAAGTAAAGTGAAAGGAGCTTCCAAAGAAACACTTTTTCATTAGGTGAAATTAAAAAGAATATTCATGTCGAGCTTCATCATTAAATAAGATACGGAGTGGAAAATGGATAAAAATAAACGTTCGTACTTTTGGATGGCTTTTACAAATACGATTATTCTTTGTTTGGCTCAAATTATTTATTGGTCAATCCTAGTCGAAATGATGGATACATTAGTTTTTCAATTTTTAGTTTTTCCTATAATCATTGTATTAATAAATACTATTCTTTGGTTCAGCAAGTTAAAACTAAAATTCTATCAACATGCGCTATTCGTCTATGGCGCATTCTTTGTTTCGATTATTGTTTCTTCATTTCTTATATTAATAGTGTTAGACCATCCGGAACTTCCACCTGGTGAAGTGGTATTATTTGCAGATGTTTTATTTATTATTATCACTTCAACCGTACAGTTGTTAATTTTAATGCTGTTAAATTTCATTATGTATATTGTTTATAGAATCTTTGTTTAAAAATCTTTTGAAAAAGTCACTTTGAGATAGAGTCCGAGTTTAATAAAAGTAATTTCTTAGGAGGTTGTGGTCATAAAAACTAAAATTAACTATCCATTTATATATATCTTGATGGATCCAACTATAGTGTTTGTTTATAAAATCGAAACACAAAATTACATAACTGTTTTGGATTTAAGTAGAACGGAAGCTTGGGGAACATTTGAATTAGAACAAGAAGTTGAATTTGAAACATTTGATCATCGAAAAAATAAATCTACTCAAGGTCGAACATTTTTTGCCAATCAGGATGACATGGTCTTGCTGGTAGAATTCATCAATCAACAGATCCAAAAAAATCGTCAGTTACGTACAAATGGACCGGTACATATCGTTTCCTCGGAATCTACGGCGGGTTCCTTAAAAAGCGGTCTACTAAGGCCAAAGACTGTAATAGGCTTTCCAGATTTTCTTTCCATTGGACCATTGGGTAAACTGGATGAAAAAATGGCGCAAACTTATCGAAAAGATTGGTTAATCGACAATATTAACTTCGAACAGGAAACAGAATATCCCATAAAATTTTCAAATACACTTCGAGAAATAGAAGATATACCAAGTGAAGTTCCTATCTATATCTGGTATGGCAACAATGCAAATGAACAGGTATGTATGCGGTTTCTAATCCACTTATTAAAGGATAAAACAAATAAGCTATTTCTAATAAACTCTACTGATCTGTATGAAAAACATATAAGTACTCAAAAACAACCGTTACATATTTTCAATACCAGCCAAATTGAATCCCAAGATATAAAGATGTTGTTTGAAAAAAATAATAAGGACACTCCACTATCTGATAAAGAACGGAATCATTTACAATTGGAGTGGGAAGCATTAGCAAAAACGAAAGAAGTACTGCGTATTTGGAGAAATGGGGAAATAAAAGGCGTGCCTGAAGATCATGTTGATTCGCCGATTTTACAGATGATCGAGAATCTCCAAAAACAGCAAGGAAACAATGTTTTCATCAAAATTGGGGAAGTATTAGGAGAATTAATTGTACAACTGGAAGAGTTTGTTGATATTTTCTATTTGGAATATAGGATTCGGCATTTAATATATAGTGGCTTTCTCGAGATAAAAGGAATACCTAAATCGTTATGGAATTATAGCATAAGAATGCGCAATGAATGAACATCTGGGAGTCGGAGTACGCTTGTAAAGTACTCAAATTATTCGGTAGAATATTTGAAGAAGAAAAAATAACCTCTTGCAGATAAATATTGGCAAGAGGTTATTTTTATAGTAAGGGTGGCTTTGAGCAATTATTATTTAGGATAATAGGAGAATCCAGGATACTTTACGACCGGATGCTTCACTTTACTTAGTGCATCCAATAATTGTGATCCAACATGCAAATTGCTTTTCACTAGGCCACGTGGCGTAAGTGCCATCCATTGGTTTAAGGAGACATCAACAAATCGATCACTCTTAAACATTTCTAAAAACCATAAAGTTTGGTCGCCGGTATTTTGAATATAGTGACCATTAGCAAAAGGAACATATCCTACATCACCAGCTCTATAGTCAAATGTACGAGCTGCGCCATTCCCGGTAAACACCGTCATACGTCCCTGCCCGGAAAGGTAATATTGCCATTCATCATTATTCGGATGCCAATGCAGTTCTCTCATCGCCCCCGGTTCAACTTCAACAAGTGCTGCTGCGATATTTTTAGATACAGGAAAATTAGTAGAGTCTACGATTCGTACGCTTCCTCCAGGGGTTTTCAATGGTTTTTGTGCTAGCAACTGATGCGTGAAACTTTGGGGAATGGTTCCGTAGGGAGATTGAACCTTTTCACTTTCTAGCGGGCCTGGAATCTTATCTTGATAAATATACACTTGCTTTGATGGAATATGGTCAAAGGCATTAATTGGTACTCCGAAATTAGCGGATAGTACGTCTTTTGGTGTGTGTGCGAACCAATCAGAGATAGATAAGGTGCTGAGATCTGAAAATTTACCATCATCAAAGACGAGAAGAAATTCGCAATGTTCCAGCCCCTGAATCGAATGGGGAAGTCCAGGGGGAAAGTACCAAAGATCTCCTGGGCCTACGTCAGAAATGAAATTTCTTCCCTCACTGTCGATGGACGTGATTCGCGCTCGACCTATTATCATATAGGCCCATTCTGCTTGGAGATGCCAATGTAATTCTCGTACACCACCAGCAGTCAAACTCATATTAACACCTGCAAGCGTAGTAGCGATGGGGAGTTCCCTAACGGTGATTTCTCGTGACCATCCTCCAAAATTTAATTTCATCGCCGTGTCTGAAAACGAAAATTTCATATTAGGGAGTAAGCCAGCATCTGTTTTAGGTGGAACTAACAAGTCGGGATTTTCAAGATCTCGCATTACATCTCTTGGTCCCGTATCATATCCTCCTGCTCCGTCCTGTCGGATCGGTTGTGGGATATTATCGTATATAGCTCGATTTTGTTCTGGATTATCCAATTCTTCAACTCCTTTTTGCGTATCGGATTCTTTTCTAATCTGATATATGATACGGATACTGAGTAAATGACTGTCTACATGATACAAATTCGTGACTAGGTCTAAATCAAACCAGTAATTGCACTTGAATAATTTAAAAATGGGAGGTAATCAGTATTGTTAGCTGAATATCCTCCTTTTATATTGTATAAAAAGTAAAGCAAAGCATTCAAAAAGTAAAATGAACTATACAAAAAGACAAATAAACTATACAATGAAAAGAGAATGTTTGGAGGGAGCAGTTTGCTAAAAAATCGAGTAAAGGAATTAAGAGCTAGATTCAACTTGACGCAGGGTGATCTTGCTGAAAAAACTGGCGTAACTAGACAGACAATTGTTTCGTTAGAAAAAGGTAGCTATACCCCATCATTACTGCTCGCCATTAATATAGCAGAAGTGTTTGGAGAATCCATTGAACAAATTTTTTATAAGGAGGACGATGCGAAATGAGGATGTATGTGACAGTTATTTTGAGGTGTTTGCTTTTTGTTGCCATAGCGCTAAGTGTGTATGATTATGTGAAAATTAATCAGTATTTTGAGCTATTTGGACGCGGTTATATTGATGAATTCTCTGTGTATATTAGTACTTGGAGAGGAACTTTTTTAACCATTGTTACTATACTTTTAATAATTTTTAACGTGGGTGATCTTATCGTAGTAAAGAAAAAGAAAAATGCTCTATTAAAAGAATATATTTTATCTGAATATGATGTTTCGGATGAGCGGTCTGTTGAAATCACTGGCAAAGCTGTTCGTTATGCATTTGTTTTTATTATATTTTACACGGTCATTCTTTTAGGGTCGTATATGCTAATACCAAATTATTTTCTCGATTATCCTTGGTATCCGATATATACGACCGCTTCGATACCAGTTTTTGGTTTGATCATTTATTTAGTAACCTTTAAATACTTTCATGCTCGGTGAGGGAGGCTATTATGAGAAATTTGACTGTAACAGTTATTTTACGAATACTTCTTATTATTTCATTCGCAGTATTGGCATTTGTTAATCTAAAGAATAATCAGCTTTCTGATATGTTTTTAAATAAGGAAATTAGCTTCGACTATTATAGAGAAAATAGGATTAATGCAGGGTGGTATGGTCTTATAGCTATAATTATTGGAATGATAAATTCTTCATACACACAGCATCTATCCAAAAAACGGAATAATGGAAGAATAAAAATGAGGGAAGTAGTTATTCCAGAGATGACTCATGAGGATGAAAGAGAGTCTGAAATAACTGGTAAGTCTGCAAAAGCAGCATTTTCTGTCATAGTTGTATTTACTATTCCTTTGCTAATTAGTTTTTCCGTGATTCCATATGCCGTTCACGCGCCTTTGAATTATGCTATATTTGCCATTGCAGTTTTACCTATTGTTGGATTTATTACCTATCTCATCACTTACAAAGTGCTATATTCAAAGTGACTAAGGAGATATGAAACGTGGAAGAAATAAACATGGAAGTTCTACCAACATCTATAAGAAAATTATTAGCGTACGCTATATCTGAAAGCAAAATTGATGCGGAGTATAAGCTTTATCAAAAAAAGGAAAACAGAAAATTGTATGGGTACAAGCAAGCTGAGCAATTTGTTGGCTGTATTGGAGTTGTATTTACAGTGGACAATACTTGTATTATTAAACAGATTGCAGTATCTCCCGATATGAGAGGGCGGGGAATAGGGGAGAGAATGATAGATTATATAATTGAAAACTATTCACTCTCCAAGATTTTTGCAGAAACAGATCAAGATGCAGTGAATTTTTATAAAAAAATGGGATTTACTATTACTAGCCTAGGAGAAAAATATCCAGGAGTTGAACGTTTTATGTGTAAATACAAAAGAACAGTAAGTATGAAAATACAGGAGGATTGATGATGGGCTACGAAAGAGCATTGGATCAATATTTAAGTGCGACAAATACGCATGACTTCAATAATGTGAGGAAAGTTCTTCACGAAGATGCAATTTACTGGTTTTCAAACAAAACTTGTACAACTAGACGTGAGATTCAACGTTATTTTGAAAATGCATGGAATCTTATAAAAGAAGAGGTCTATTCAGCAGAAGATGTTAAGTGGATGACGAAAGACGAGAAATCTGCGACATGTATTTATACGTATCGATATGAAGGGTATTATAATGGAGAATTTGTAAAAGGCAGTGGAAGAGCCACGAACATCTTCACAAAAGGAGATAATGGAGAATGGAAGCTAATCCACGAACACTTAAGCGGTATATAAGAATTGCAAGATAGGAAAACATCGAATGTTACAAATATATTATAGGTGCATGGCACCAAAACGGGGGCTTTTTGAATGACGGATGCGATTTTGGCATCTTTGATTTTTCTTTTGACACTCACTTTAGTTATTTGGCAGCCTAGGAACTTATCCATTGGATGGTCTGCGTGTGGCGGGGCTTTGATTGCTTTAATAGTTGGAGTAGTGGGATTTCAAGATGTACAAGAAGTAATAGGAATTACATGGAATGCAACATTGACTTTTGTTGCGATAATTATCATTTCATTGATTTTAGACGAAATTGGATTGTTTGAGTGGGCGGCGCTTCATATGGTGAAAGCTGCTAATGGTAATGGTGTGAAAATGTTTGTGTATGTCAGTATATTAGGTGCGATCGTGGCAGCTTTTTTCGCCAATGATGGGGCGGCTCTTATTTTAACGCCAATCGTTCTTGCGATGGTTCGGCATTTGCATTTTAAAGAAAAGATGATTTTTCCGTTTATTATGGCAAGTGGATTTATTGCGGATACCACATCTTTACCATTTGTCGTAAGTAATTTGGTGAATATTGTATCGGTTGATTTCTTTGGTATTGGATTTGCGGAATATGCTTATCGAATGTTGATACCCAATTTGTTTTCCTTAATTGCAACAATAACGGTGTTATATATCTATTTTAGAAAAAGTATCCCGAAAACTTATGATTTATCGAAATTACGCATTCCTCGGGAAGCGATAAAAGATGTTGGAATGTTCCACTTATCCTGGGGAGTGTTATTTATCTTGCTTGTCGGTTACTTTATTAGTGAATTTATTGATATGCCGATATCCATTATCGCAGGGGTCATCGCTGTTTTATTTTTATTGATTGCGAGAAGAAGTACCGTAGTAAATACGAAGGCGGTTGTGAAGGGAGCACCTTGGAGTATCGTTTTTTTCTCTATAGGTATGTATGTCGTTGTATATGGAATGGGAAATGCTTGGTTAACAGGTTCTTTGGCGAGTGTTGTTGAATTTATAGCAAACAAAGGACTATTTGTTGCGACAATTGGAATGGGCTTTATCGCAGCATTTTTATCTTCTGTTATGAATAATTTGCCCACTGTCATGGTTGATGCATTAGCAATCGCAGAAACGAATACTTCTGGGACGATACGTGAAGCACTTATTTATGCAAATGTGATTGGATCGGATTTAGGTCCTAAGATTACTCCTATTGGTTCGCTTGCGACACTCGTGTGGTTACATGTTTTATCTCAAAAAGACATTAAAATTTCATGGGGAACTTACTTTAGAACGGGAATAGTATTAACAATCCCAATTTTATTTATTACGTTATGCGGGCTCTATATAACTTTACTAGTTTTCTAGAGGGGAATGCTTTTCAGCGTGCAGCGGAAGTATTTGTACTTCCACTCATATACATAATTATTAGTACAATCGAACCAAAGAATCAAGGGATAAATGGTTGATTTGAATCACAGCTTGTACAATTAAAACAGAACGTATGTGTGGTATGATAGAAGAGTAATAAAATAGCGTGTTCAAGGGTGGTCGGCATTTCCAATTCACTATTTTGGGATCTTTTCCAAAATAGGAAAGGAGATGTTGCTATATGACAACTTTCGAGTCTTTAATGTTCGCAGTGGCGTTCGCTGGTTTGATCGTTTCCATACTTACTTTTTCTAAAGAAAAAAAGTAAACCACCCCTGAGCTTACCGGCAATCGGGTGGTTTACTAATCTTCACTGCTGATCGCCTTTGAAGCGATGCTATGGCATTACAGGAACGTTTGGTGTTGTCGCACCAAGCGTTCTTTTTATTTTATCCTGTGTCTACTACGATTATAACATCATTTAAGAGTTTGAGTAAATAAAAGCAATCCATCATATGAAATGCTAAGTGGAGCTTCTATACTTTCCAAATTGTGAGCTACAGCTGACTGAAGCAATCATTCACTTGTTAGATAGATTGAAACTTTTTGTTGAATAAACCGTAAACATTCATAGGGAGGTGAGCACTTGAAAAAATATTTGCTGTTCATGATGAGTTTTGCTGTATTATTTTTTATATTGCAAATAGGATCGGGGATGTTACTTACGCTACTAAATACACCAGAAATAACATCGACTGGCGCTGGCATGTATTCTGAAGTTGACTTTGGAAATGCATCACCCATTTATTTAGTAGGTGCAGTTTTAGCTGCTACCATCGCATTTTTCCTTTCACAAACATTTACTTTCAAAAAGAATGCATCTATATAAGCTTTTAAATGAATATAAAAGGGGAGCACATATGTAATATGGTGCCCCCTTTTTTGTTTTACTATCGAAAATAATACGTTGAAATAAGGTCGATGAAGTCTTTTTCCAAATCCCCTTGTCTTTTTACAATAATGTAAGTAGAGACGGAAGGTAATTCAAATAGATTAAAATGTGGTTGCATCATTTTACCTTCGATTAGTTCTCGTCTAATAATCGAGTGTGGCAAAAAAGAAACACCTAGTCCATCTTGGATGAATCTTTTGGTTATATGGGCTTGTGTTACTTTCATCGTTCGAAGGCTGACAATATGTTTATTCAATTGCAATAAAAGGTCGTCCCAAAAGACGGGATGGTGATGCGTAAATAGATAATTTTTCTGCAGAACGTCTTTAATATCAATAGGGGGACCACTTTCTTCATCATATTCATCGAAAGGCATAATAAATAATATAGGATCCTCATAGATTGGGATAGATTGTATATTTCTTTGCTGTGCTTCCAGTGCTGAAACACCTATATTGACCTCTCCTTGCTCCACCAGTTGTTCAATATGATGCGATTCTTCTATACGAATACTTATTTCCACATCCGGATGATGTTTCATAAAAGAACGTAAAACATTTGGTAGGATCGTTTCCGCCATAAGTGGTGAAATGGCAATACTCCAGTTGCGGCGAAATCCCTGTGCAAATGCTTGTACTTTGCCTACACTATTTTCAATACGGTTCACTATTTGCTCCGCCTCTGTTAAAAAGAACTTGCCTGCGTCTGTTAGTGAAACTCGATTATTTTTTCTCTCAAAAAGAGGGGTACCTAAATGTTCTTCCAATAACCGAATATGAACAGTAACGCTCGGTTGGGACAACATTAATTTTTCGGATGCTTTTCGAAAGTTGAGCGTTTCTGCCGCAATGCAAAATGTCTTAAGCCATTGATACTCCATAGTTTCACCTACTCGATTAATAATGTTAATTAATTTAATTATATATATTTAATTTTCATTATCAACTAACGCTCATATACTAAAATAAAAGGAGATGGTTCAATATGTATCAAAGAGGGCTAAAGGATATAGTAGCGGTGCATACGAACATCGCATCTGTAGAAGGAAACATAGGAGAGCTATGGTATAGAGGGGTTAAAGTCGATGAATTGGTACCAAATCTTTCGTTTGAAGAGCTAGCAAACTTTCTTTGGACTGGAAAACGGACAAGCGCCACTCTTCAAAACGATAGAGAACTTCCGAATCATATCAAAAATATTATTGACTCACTACCAAAAGAAACTCTATTAATGGATGCTATGAGAACAGCAATATCTGCGTATGCCCATAGGGAATTCAAAGAAAAAACGATACAGGAACAAGCTATCATACTGACAACTGCTTTACCAATCATTGTGGCAAGACATTACCGAAATCAGCATGATCTCCCAATAGTAGATGCGGATGAGAATTTATCCCATACAGCGAACTATTTATGGATGATAAATGGAGAAGTCCCAAGTGAAGTACAAGTGGAAGCACTGGAGACCTATTTAAAGCTGACGATGGAGCATGGTTTAAATGCTTCCACATTTGCAGCAAGAGTAACGATTTCGACGGAATCTGATTTAACAGCAGCCATTACATCTGCACTTGGAACGATGAAAGGACCACTTCACGGTGGTGCCCCGTCTGGCGTTATCGATTTACTAAATGAGTTTAAAGACCCTTCCTCCATTCGAGCAATTGTAGAGAATAAAATCAAGCATGGAGATAAAATAATGGGGTTCGGCCACCGCGTTTACAAAACAGAAGATCCACGTTCGATTCTTTTGCGCGAAAAATGTTTGCAGCTACAAGGAAAAGACGCCTGGTTAGACTTAGCGACAATAGCCGAAAAAGAGATTATCGATTTACTCGCTGAGCACAAGCCAGGACGTAAATTGTATACGAACGTGGAATATTATGCAGCGGCCATTATGCGCTCGATTGATATGCCGGCAGAGCTATTCACTCCTACGTTCAGTGTAGCAAGAATGGTTGGCTGGACTGCACATGCTATTGAGCAGATTAATGACAACACTATTTTCCGTCCCGAATCTGTTTATGTAGGCGAACTTAAAGAAGAAATAAATATATAAAAAGAAACACACGAAGAATTATGCTTTTCTTCGTGTGTTTTTTTCGTTCTATTAAAAATGGAATCACTTATAATGAAAAGGAAGATTAAGGAGAATGTGGTATTAAGAAAGGGAGCGTGAAAATGGATTTAGCACAATTTATGGAAAAAATTAACCGAATCTAAAGTTAAGTTCGCCTTTATTTTATGAATGGAATATTGGGATTCGGTTTGAACTTGGCGTTAACATGCAAGAAAATCATTATTATATGCGAGGTGTGTATGACCGAGCGATCACATTATTTCGCGCATTACATAAAGACGAGGATGAGATATGTATCGTAGCAAACGTGCATAATTTTGGAAGAATCCCAAAGTCACCAGTTTTATCGAAATATATACGAAACAAATCTGTATTGTATCAAATACAACATCGTACCATTCCCTATGTTTTTCCCGAGGACAATGGACGACCGAGCGATATTGGCTAGTATGTAAGCCTTCCGATATCCATTTTACGTTAATGTTAAAGGCAATTTGCAATCAAGATATGGGAATAAAACCGATGATGTATCATGATATCTTCTTTATTAATATGGACCGGAAAACAATTTATCATGTGTATGACGACCGTGGGTGTGATGTGATTGCAACTTCACCTGATTCTATACGGAATATGTATGATACTTTTAATGATTGGATTCTAGATTATGATCGACAAAAGATTAATGGGGTGTTTAAGTGATGAAAAGAATATATTTAATCAGGCATTGTAAAGCAGAGGGCCAAGAAGAAAATGCAAATCTTACTTCCGAGGGTTACAATCAAGCAATGATACTGAGGGATTATTTTGACAATGTGAAAATCGACAAAATAATATCTAGCCATTATATAAGAGCAGTTCAATCCGTTGAATCTTTGGCTGAAAATAAAGATATGGACATTATAAAAGATGTTAGACTCTCGGAAAGGATACTGAGCACGGAGAATTATCCCGATTGGCTGGAAAAACTGAAGATGACCTTTCAAGATAAATCATTAACATTCATTGGGGGAGAATCTAGCAACGAAGCGCTATGTAGAATCGCTTCAGTTTTGGATGAAGTTATAAATTCTTCTGAAGAAAATGTTATTCTCGTCACACATGGGGCTATTATGTCTTTGTTATTAAACAGCATGGATGAAAGCTTTGGTTTTGAACAGTGGCAGTCTTTATCGAATCCCGATATTTATTTGATTGAAGTGCAAGAAGGGGAAAGAACATTTAAGCGAATATGGAATTGAAATAGAAGCGTATGTAATGCGCTATATAAAAAAGCAAGCAGAAAAATAATTTGCTATTTTATGTTTGTTTTTTTCGTTGGTTGGGAAATTATAGGAGATTTTGGCGCGGTGGAGCTTCGGCCGCGGCACTATATTCCTAAAATTATGGAGTTACAGGATAAATATAACCCAAAAATGGCTAAGGGAAATCAAACTATTGTCGAAAGCAATCAATTCTAGTCTGAAAACAACCAAACAATGGTTGAGAGCAACTAGTGACAATCTGAAAGCAACCAAATTACCTCTGAGAGCAACCACTTTCTCATAAATAAGTTTACTTGGAATGAGATGCCCTAATAAAGGATCCTAATTTAGGATTATTTTACAAAACCTATTACAGGGATCGCGGTTAAGCGTCGCCGATCGCTCATCACTTCCCCTATGAAAAGCGTGCGTTAGCCATGCAGAGGTCACTTCATTCAACTCACTATCGCGTAGTATCCCTATAAGCTAAATTGAGCAGAGGTAGGAGCTCTAGCACTTTTCTTCTTTGAGTACTCTTTCGCTTAGTTTGATTTACTATAACAATTTATTGTAAAAAGTTTTCGAAAATAAAGTTTCAACTTCCGAAATAATTTCTCCTAATCGTCTTCCGAAATGTATGAACATTTGCTAAACTATATTAGTCTTAATATAGAAACATGGGGGAAAAAATGTGAGAGTATTTTTGGATTTAGGATGGTTTTTTAAAGAAAGAAAAAAGCAATATTTAGTGGGCATTTTAATGCTTATGCTCGTCGCTTTTTTGCAGCTGATCCCTCCTAAAATTATTGGGTATGTTGTAGATGAAATTAGTGCGGGCACATTAACGATTGCTATCTTATTGAAATGGCTTGTAATTTTAGCGGTAGCTGCTATTGGTATGTATGTTTTACGTTACTACTGGCGTATTATGATTTTTGGTTCAGCCATTTTTTTAGCAAGGCAGCTGAGAGAAAGGTTGTTTCGTCATTTTACGAAAATGGCTCCTTCGTTCTATCAGAAAAAACGAGTGGGAGATTTGATGGCTCATGCTACGAATGATTTGTCTGCAGTTCAACAAACGGCGGGAGCTGGTGTACTAACACTTATCGATTCCATCACAACAGGTGGATTTGTTATTGCGGCGATGGCTATAACGATTAACTGGAAGCTGACGTTGATCGCGCTTATCCCTTTACCACTTATGGCTATCTTAACGAGCTATTACGGTAAGCTATTGCATCAACGTTTTCGTTATGCGCAAGAAGCATTTTCCAATTTAAATGATAAAGCGCAAGAAAGTATTTCTGGTGTAAAAGTCATTAAAACATTCGGTCAAGAAAAAGAGGATACCGAAGATTTCGTGCAATTATCCCAAGATGTAGTGGATAAAAACATTCGCGTTGCTAAAGTGGATGCCTTATTTGATCCTACGATTTCACTTATTGTCGGCATTTGTTTCTTCTTGTCGATTATTTTTGGAACTCGATTTATTTTAGCCGATGAGATGTCAATCGGAGACCTGTTTGCATTCACTTCTTATCTAGGGCTACTCGTTTGGCCAATGCTTGCATTCGGCTGGTTATTTAATATCGTTGAGCGTGGTCGTGCTTCGTATGACCGTATTATGAATTTATTGGATGAAGAGATTGAAATTGATGATAAAGAAAATGCTCTGGAACAAAAGCCAGAGGGAAATATACAATTTCATGTGGATGAGTTTAAATTCCCAGGTGACGAAAGATCTGCAATCCATGATGTTCACTTTACGCTTAAACGCGGAGAAACATTAGGAATCGTCGGAAAAACTGGGTCTGGTAAAACAGCGATACTTAAACTGTTAATGCGGGAATTCGAAGGATATAGAGGGCAAATCTTATATGGTGAACACCCAATAGATATATACAAAAAACGGAGTTTGCGTGAAGCGATTGGGTATGTTCCTCAGGATCATTTCTTGTTCTCCACAACGGTAGCAGGGAATATTGCGTTCGCAAATGCAGGCGCATCTATGGAACAGGTGCATGAAGCTGCGAAACTTGCGTATATTCATGATGATATATTGCAGTTTACGGACGGATATAACACGGTAGTGGGTGAACGGGGAGTATCTTTGTCTGGTGGTCAAAAACAACGTATTTCCATTGCGCGTGCACTGATGATGGAGCCGGAAGTTTTAATTCTCGACGATTCATTGTCCGCTGTAGACGCGCGGACGGAAGAGGCTATACTAGAAGCTTTAAAAGCAAAACGACAGGATGAAACGACAATCATCACTTCTCATCGATTGAGTGCGATTCAGCATGCACATCAAATAATCGTTATGAGTGAAGGGACCATTAAGGAACAGGGGTCTCACGAACAATTGATGGAGTTAAAAGGAATGTATTTCGAAATGTATCAATTACAACAACTTGAATCGCTAGTAGAACAGGGAGGTGAAGCATAATGGACGAAAAACAGCTACAGTTAAGCGGAAAAGATCAGTGGAAGGTTTTCAAACGTTTACTCACCTATTTAAAACCCCATAAGAAAGTAATCGCTCTAGCTTTATTTTTACTAATTTTGACTGTGATAGGGGACATTTTAGGCCCTTTTCTTATCAAGGTATTTATGGATGATTATTTAACTCCACGAAATTTCCCGACTGGTCCCATAGTCGGTTTAGCACTTGGCTACGTCTTCATACAAGTTGGTAATGTCATCGTGAGCTATTTTCAATTACTAAGGTTTCAAGAAATTGCGTTAAAAATTATCCAACAAATGCGAATCGATGTTTTTTCAAAGGTGCACAAGTTAGGCATGCGATACTTTGATAAAACACCAGCTGGAAGCATTGTATCTCGCGTAACGAATGATACCGAAGCGATTAAAGATATGTTCGTGAGTGTATTAGTGGCATTTGTACAAAGCGGATTTTTAGTAATCGGTGTATATATCGCTATGTTTATCATGAATGTAAAACTAGCGCTGGTTACAATTGTTTTATTGCCGATATTATTTTTCATCATTACAACGTATCGAAAGCATAGCTCGATTGTGTACCAAGATTTGCGTGAAAGACTGAGTCAACTAAATGCGAAGCTGGCGGAATCATTGCAGGGAATGACAATGATACAAGCGTTCAGACAAGAAGATAGATTGCAAGATGAGTTTAACGAAATTAATGATAAACATTGGAATGCCGGTAAGCGTAATATCAAGTTAGATAGCTTGCTGCTTCGACCAGCAATCGATTTAGTGTACGCATTGGCCATTATTATGGTCCTTAGCTATTTTGGGATTATTTCGATGAATAATGTAGTAGAAGTTGGAGTTATATATGCGTTCGTTACTTATATTGACCGATTCTTTGAGCCTATCAATCAAGTGATGCAACGTTTGTCAATATTCCAACAAGCGATTGTTGCCGCTTCACGTGTATTTAAATTATTAGATGAAGAAGATCTGGCACCTTCTCAAAAGGATGTAACAAGTGCAAAAATTGAACAAGGAAAAATCGAATTTCAAAATGTCACTTTTTCTTATGATGGGAAAACAGATGTGCTAAAGCATATTTCGTTTACTGCAGAACCTGGCCAAACGGTAGCATTAGTAGGGCATACGGGAAGTGGGAAAAGTTCCATTATCAACTTGCTGATGCGTTTTTATGAGTTTGAACAAGGGGATATTAAAATTGATGGGCATTCTGTGAAAGACTTTCAGGCGGAAGAAATTAGAGAAAAAGTAGGGCTCGTCCTACAAGATCCATTTTTGTTCTATGGGGATATTGAAAACAATATTCGACTACATGATAAAGAGATGAGCGATGAGGAAGTAAAAGCAGCTGCAGAATTTGTGCAAGCAAATATATTTATAGAAAAGCTTCCGAATACGTACAAGCAAAAAGTAACAGAGAGGGGCTCTACTTTCTCAAGTGGACAAAGACAATTAGTTGCTTTTGCACGTACAATCGCAACGAATCCAAAAATCTTAGTATTGGATGAAGCTACTGCTAATATTGATACTGAAACGGAAGTTGCGATACAAAGCAGTTTAGAAAAGATGCGTAAAGGACGTACAACGATTGCGATTGCCCATCGTTTAAGTACGATTGCCGATGCGGAGCTTATTCTTGTTCTGCATCATGGGGAAATTGTGGAGCGTGGTACTCACCAAGAACTACTCAACCAAAAAGGTTTATATCATAAAATGTATCTATTACAAAACAATGTGGTGGATGATATCGCCTGAGTATTACAATCTAATAACCCAGCAAGAGGTTAAACACTCTTGCTGGGTTATTAGATATTAATTTACAAAAGTTATTCATATTCGCAACGACCAATCACCGAGCAACCGACAAATTTTCTATTGTGATACAATAATTGTGGAAAAAAAGAAAGGTCGTCTTAATAAATGTATTCAATAATAGAATGTTTAAAAATGGTTACAGAGCAAGGTCAAAACGTTGTAGCGTGTGCAAAGGAATTAGAGCAACTAGCTAGGAAAACTGGGAAGGAACGCTCCGATTTATTTGAAAGGTATTGTGCTAATCAGCATTCATTCAATGTGTACACATATATGAATTCTATCATTGAGAACTTAGAGGAGGTTCTTGTATTTCAACGAAAAATAGCTTTGTTTGGAGCAGTTTTTGTAGATACTAGAATAGATTATGAGGCAAATGTGAATACGCAAGATGCAACGAAAGCGTATGAAGACTTAGTTGTAGCATTTCTAGAAATGAAAACTGCATTGCAGTATCTGGAAAAATCACAAAGTGCAAAATAATCCCTTCTAATCCGAAATTCACCTACCTATATCTTATAGTGGGTGATTTTTTTGTAAGGATTTAAAGTAATCAGTGGGGAGGAAGACGATTGATTAAATTAGTAGTAGAATTTGGGCAATGAGTCAAAATGAATAATTTACATTCCAGTCTTTCACAAAGGTTGAAGATTTGCTAAACTTAAAAAGTCTTAATTAAATATAATCAGTTAAAAGAGTCAAAAAGCTGTCACAAGCAATTGTAGAGTCAAAGCGAGGTAAATTTGGTACGATAGGGACAGTAAATCGGAAAGGAAGACAGCCGTGAGTACCGACATTAATCTTTTATTGGCATTTGGAGCCGGATTTTTAAGCTTTATCTCTCCTTGTACACTGCCATTGTATCCTGCATTCTTATCTTATATTACGGGAATGTCACTAGAAGAAATCAAAACAGACAAAAAATTGATGCAAAAAAGAGGAATGTTACACACATTATTCTTTTTGTTAGGATTTTCCATTATATTCGTTGCAATAGGATTCGCAACCTCTTTAGTAGGCACATTCTTTATCCAATATGGAGATTTGCTACGCCAAATTGGTGCAATTTTCATTGTCATTTTTGGATTGATCATCGTTGGTATATTTAATCCAGCATTTTTAATGAAAGAAAAACGCCTACACTTTAAAAATCGTCCTTCTGGATTTTTAGGAACTATTCTGATAGGGATGGCATTTGCAGCAGGATGGACACCGTGTACGGGACCAATTTTGGCTGCAGTCATTGTAATGGCAGGGTCAAATCCAGATGTTGGTATATGGTATATGCTAGCATATGTATTAGGATTTGCGATTCCATTTTTCGTATTATCTTTCTTTGTTACAAGACTTAACTGGATTCGTAAAAACAGTAATTTAATCGTAAAAGTTGGCGGTTATATAATGATTGCCCTAGGTATCTTATTGTTTTTTGACGGTTTAGAATATATTATACGTGTTTTGAGTCCGTTTTTTGGTGATTTTACAGGATTTTAACCGTATGAAGAATTTTAGATTTCATTGGTGAGGGGGCACGAGTATGAGAACCGTATTAGTAGTGGATGATGCAATTTTCATGCGAACTACGATTAAAAGAATGCTTGAAGAACATCAATTTGACATAATTGGTGAAGCAGCTAATGGTCAAGAAGCAGTTGAAATGTATAGAAAATTATTACCAGATGTAGTAACAATGGATATTACAATGCCAGGTATGACAGGGATTGAGGCAGTTAAAGCAATCATCTCTGAGCATCCAGATGCAAAAATAGTGATGGTTACTGCTCTTGGACAACAAAAACTAATAGTAGATGCACTAGAGTCCGGCGCCAAAGATTTCATAACTAAACCATTTAACCTTGAACAAATAGTGCAAGTGTTAAAAAATGTGACAGCCGACTCAGAATAGATGCATTAGAATTGAAGGATATGATATATATGATATTTGAAAAAATTTCACCAAACGTAATGATCATTGTTTCTACGGTGTTTGCGATCGGAATGGGGATAGCGGTTACGACTATAAGAGCGAAATCTGCCAAACGTCCGGCAAGTGTGAAGAAAATATTGTTGCCTCCTCTTTTTATGTCTACTGGAGCACTGATGTTTATCTTTCCTTTTTTTCGAGTAACAGGGTTAGAATTTTTAGAGGCGATAATTGCAGGAATATTGTTTTCCACTGTGCTGATTTGGACTTCCAAATTTGAACGTAGAGATGGAGAAATTTATTTGAAGCAATCCAAAGCATTTATTTTTATCCTGTTCGGGTTGTTAATCATACGAATTATTGGAAAGCTAGTGCTTAGCTCTACAATTAATGTTGGGGCACTTAGTGGCATGTTCTGGATATTAGCATTTGGTATGATAGTCCCTTGGAGAATTGCGATGTATATGCAATTTAGAAAAATACAAAAAGAAGTAAGTTTGTAAGAAAAGCGCAAGAGCCTATCTCTGCCCCGACAGGCAAATGGGAATGGGGTAGGTCTGCAAAGTCCGCCACATCTTGTGGCAAAGCAGATATAACCCGCATCGTGCGGGCCAAGGAGGCAGCTCCTCAGCCACCACAAGCGATTTTGTTTGCGACGAGCTGTGCGCAGGAGCAGCTTTTTCACATTTGACCCCGAGGGGCAAGGCGCTGGAGCTGGATCAATAATAAAATAGAAAAACGAGCATTCCTGGAAATAGGGATGCTCGCTTTTTTATTTTCCTCTAGGCATATCGGCTGATAGCTCGAAAAACCGTTCGTATGGTGTAACATCGATTTTTAGTTCCGCTAGTTTTTTGCGTAAAAATTTATGATCTCGCTTAGGTGTTGCAATAATATAACCTCGGATTAACAGCTCCCGTGTAATAGAAGTCGCTTTTTCCTCTAATGCTAATTGCCCGATTTTACCTGCGATTTTTTGTTTTGCTACCGGTCTAAATAGTTCAGGGACTGGACTAACTAATTCATTTAACAGTACTTTTTGGTCCTCATTCCATAAATGTATCGTGTTGTTGACATAATACTCTTCCCAATCTAGCACAGACTTTCCATCATCCTTAGGCAAAGCTTTTAAAAATTTTCGGAACATAAAAAATCCGCCAATTGCCATTAAAGATACTAATACGACCACCCAAAAAAGTATAAACCATAAAAACCAACCATTTAACAATCTATTCACCTCAATCTTCTTAACAATAGTATAAGATGTTCTCAAGAATATTTCACTAGGAATGTATCCTTTCGATCAAATAGTTTCTATCTACTAGTTGAAAGGAGGTGATACACATGGCGAACTTAGAACACAAAGAAGCAGTATTAAAGCTGATTTATGAGGCAGGATTGACAGAAGACGGCAAGATGAAGACAAAATCCAAGTCTTACCGCAATTTACAAGCTGCTGCAACGGCAGATCAATTAGAAGTAGTAGCTACCGCATTAACAAGCTTTACAGATAGTCCTTATATTGGGGCTGAGAAAATTGAGACATCTAACTTAAACTAATAATGATAGGGAGGAGACAGTATGGCTAAAACATTGCAGTTACAATTTGAAGCAGCAAACGGAAAAAACATGATGATATCCGTGGACGAACCAAAAGAATCACTTACTTCAGAAGAAATACAAACAGGCATGGATGCAATTATCAGTAGTAATGTTTTTCAAGTGGAAGGATCGACTCTTGCACTAGCCAAAAGTGCAAAAGTAGTAGAACGAAACGTAACAGATATTATTTAATACAAAATGACTCTCCGTTCGGCGGAGAGTCATTTTTTAAAAGGGAGATGCATAAGAATGGAACAATGGCTTGCAGTTATTCAAGATGTTGGTTTTCCTATTTTTGTATCATTTTATTTGATGCATAGAGTGGAACACAAACTCGAAGAAATTAAAAATGCATTATTATCATTAAAATAACATTCCTATTCACAAAACTGTTGAATTAATAAGAGCCAATGTAGTTGAATGAAACAATTTGTTTCGTTAAGATAAGGCTATAATAGAAAAGAGAGGTCTCATTCCATGAAAAAATTATTAGCAATGCTATCTATCACTTTGCTTATACTTGCAGGGTGCGGAAGTGGAGGTAATTTTGAAGCGCAAACGAATTGGAAAGTAGAAGATTTCAATTACAAAAACCAACGTGGTGAAGCTGTTTCACTAGATGATTTAAAAGGTACCGTTTGGCTAGCAAGTTTCATCTATACGAATTGTACAACAGAATGCCCATTAATGACCTTCAATATGAGCGATATCCAAAAGGAACTTGTGGATAAAGGAATAGAAGATTATAAGATTGTTTCTTTTACAGCGGATCCTGAGTACGATACACCAGAAGTATTAAAAGAATTTATTAGTAATTATGACGTTCCAGATGAAAGCAAATGGAATCTTTTAACTGATTACTCTCAAGAGGATATTAAAAAATTTGCAGCGGATAATTTTAAAACAGCTGCTATAAAAAATCCCGTTGATAATGTAGTAATGCATGGCATGTCCTTCTTTTTGGTTGATCAAAACGGTGTCGTTGTGAAAAACTATGATGGTTATCAAGATGTACCAAAAGAAGAGATTGTAATGGATGTAGAAGCATTAATTGCAGATGGAAAGTAAAAAAGAACCCTCATCGGGTTCTTTTTTTTATGCATTATTTTGCTTTTTAAGTAAGTCTCTGATTTCCTCTAATAATACTTCTTTGGAATCTACAGGTGGAGCTTCTTTTGTAGCTTCCACGACATCTTCTTTTCGTTTAAATTTAGATAATAAGCGAATAAACAAAAAGATAGAAAAAGAGATGACGATAAAATCAAAAACTGACTGGATAAAATTACCGTATAAAATTTCTGTTTCCTTGTACTTAAATGACAAGGAAGTGAAATCAACGCCATTTAATAGAAGTCCAACTAGCGGAGTAATAATATTTTCTACCAATGAAGATACAATCTTCCCAAAAGCAGCACCAATAACAACTGCTACAGCCAAATCTAGTACATTTCCCTTAAAAGCGAAATCTTTAAAGTCTTTCCACATATATTATCACCTCCATTGTGCCATACTACAAAAAAATGCTAAAAATGTATAGGGAGTTTCGACATATTTAGACTACTTTTTTGCAAGAAAACATGCTATTGTTTTCTTTGAGTGAAAGACGGGTAAGATAGACGATGACACAAAAGTATTACGTGAAATAGGTGAATAAAGCTATATGAAGCAAAAGAAGGGCACATCCTATAAAGCTAAAGCTTGGATACTTGTATTACTTCTTCCCATTACGATTACCGTATATATACTGTTGATCATCGGGTGGAAAGAATTACAGAGGATACCGGTAGTAATGGAATGGGCAGAATCCATTCATTTAAAATCATTTTCTCAAGAAAAATTAGATATCCCCGAAGAATATATTGCAATCTACCAACAAGCAGAAGAGATATATGGTGTGCCATGGACACTACTCGCTGCCCATCATCGAATGGAAACTATATTTTCAACCATGGATCCGCTGCTTTCTCCAGTAGGAGCAGAGGGGCATATGCAGTTCATGCCCTGTACCTTTGTAGGCTGGTCCCATCCTAGCTGTAGCGGGTTAGGACAAGGCGATATTCCTGAAAAGGATAAAGTGAATCCCGAAATAATTGCAGAGTACGGAGGATATGGTGTGGATGCAAATAAGGATGGGGTAGCTGATCCTTATGATATAGAAGATGCCATTTTCAGTGCAGCAAACTATTTAGCAGCAAGTGGAGCGGCTGATGGCGAATTAGAAAAGGCTATCTTTAATTACAACCGGAGCGATAAATACGTAGAAGATGTGTTGTATTTTTACCATTTATACGAAAGTCAGTTGGAAGCACTCCAATCTGCCTCTGCTTTACAAACAGAAAAAAAGGATGGACTCTAATTGGAGCCCATCCTTTTGCTTATTTACGTGTGGATTTTAAAATAAGACTCAAAATGAATACTAAAATAATGGCACCGATTAATGCAGGAATGATCGCCATATCCCAAACAACTGGACCAAAGTCTGAGAAGATTAGCCCACCAATCCAAGCACCAATAATACCTGCGATGATATTACCGATAATACCTCCTGGAATGTCTTTTCCTAATATTAAACCTGCTAGCCATCCAATAATACCACCGATTATTAAATATAAAATGAATCCCATATTCATTCATCTCCTTGTAAGAATGTTGTATTGCTGTACATTCTTTATATAACCAAGCGTGAGAAAAATTAAACATGTGATCATTATTTTAATTCGACCTGTACCTTATTATCAAAGCTCCTCCTTAGGATAGAAGCCGCAACGGCTGACTCATGAGCGACTATAGAACAGCATGAAGGTGTATGCAACACAAATATCCTGACATATGAATTTCTTCAATTGAACGTTCAGATAGAAAGAAGGTGCAAATTAGTAAACAAAAGAAACTATATCGATTTTTATCCATTCAAATAATGGTCACTATATAATGCACGTCCTGTCGTGTGTCGAATATTATGAAGAGGAAATAATATATGCGTTGGATGGAATGGTTTATTTTCGTCGTGTAACTCTGCAGCCATAACGAGCTAGTAGTATACTTTTTCAACTAAAAACACTTCTTCCTTAATAACTTTTGGTAAGAATGAATAAAATAAAAACCCTATAGTATAATGTAAATTTACTATTCAAAATATTTTGCAATTTTAAAAGGTAGGGTGTATAATAACAAAAAAAGGGAGTGGAGAATATGGACATTGAAGTGACAAAGAAGTTAAATAAGCAAGGGGTATGGTTCGCGATTCTCCATACAGTATTCATTTTAAATTTAGCAATAGACATATTTTCATTACACTAGAATGATAATTTATAAATACAAAACGACCAAATGTATCTTACTCATTTGGTCGTTTTACTTTTATATTACAGAACCACTTTCAAACTTGGTTTCTTTATAATACATATTTTTTACTAGAATGTTAGGGCCTAAGCATTTTACTGCTGGACAATGACAATTCAATGACTTAGATAGTGGGGAAGCGAGCCATTTATCAAAAATAGCAGGAAGAGTATTCGTTTGAATATTTCCGAGCTTCGGTGCATCTCCAAAATCCGTTACAATGACTTCACCCGAAAAAATATTAATATTTAAACGAGATCTGCCATCAGGATCGTTACGCACTGAAACATTTTTGGATTTCTTTAATTTATTTAAAAGTTCTAGACTTCTTTCATTTTGACTGCAAGGGTAAAACGGCAGGGTTCCAAATAGCATCCAAGTGTTTTCATCTCGATAATTTAATAGTTGCTCAATCGCATCATGCGTTTCTTCTAACGTAAGCGTTGTTAGTGTGCTGGCGTAGTCTGAAGGGTACATTGGGTGAATTTCATGCCTTGCGCATTTCATTTCTTCTACTACCTGCTTATGGATATGCTCCAAATAGGGAAGTGTTTTTTTGTTTAACATTGTCTCTGCTGAAACCATAACCCCTGCTTCTGAGAGCATTCGACTATTGTCGATCATTCGCTGAAACAATTTCGCACGTTGCTCATATGTCGGTTTTCTATCCATCATCGCAAAGCCAGTTTCAACAAATTCGTCAATTGTACCCCAATTATGCGAAATATGTAGGACGTCTAGGAACGGAGCGATCAGTAAATATCTATCTGTATCTAACGTTAGATTGGAATTTATTTGTGTTCGGACACCGCGACTTTTAGCGTACTTTAAAAGTGGCAGCACATAATTCATAACAGATTTCTTGGAGAGCATTGGTTCTCCGCCTGTAATGCTAATTGTTTTTAAGTGAGGTATCTCTTCTAGTCTTGTCAAAATTAAATCGATAGGAAGTGCCTCATCATCTTTTGTTTGCAGCGTATATCCAACTGCACAGTGTGCACAGCGCATATTGCAAAGATTAGTTGTAGTGAACTCAATATTGGATAATGTAAGTTTGCCGTGCGTTTCGATGTCACGATAAGCTTCCCACGGATCATTGGTTGGTGTCATTTTGTTTTTTGTAAGCATGTAAAACTTCCTTTCCAATATGATATTGTCTCATACTCTTATGAAAATGAAAATATAACTCGGCGGAAAGATTGCACGGAGGTGCGATGGGGTATAAGATAAATAACCAGATAAGAGTGGAGGAATAACATGTTTATTGGAAAAAATAATGAAATTAGAGCTGCCCTTTTTCAGCAAGTGGATACATTGACGGATTTAGAATTCAACAAAAAACCAGACCCCGAATCTTGGTCTCCAAAAGAGATCATCGATCATTTGGTAAAAATGGAGCAAACAATTACAAAAGGGATAAAAGCTCAATTAGCTAATCCAGAAAGTCCGAAAGCAAAGAAAAAACCAATACAGCTTTCGACATTACGATTCATAAAAGTAAAAGCGCCGAGCCATACAGTGCCTACTTCAGATTACGAAACGAAGGAAAAGATGAAGCTATTACTTCATGAAGCTAGAATGGAATTACTTTCTGTCTACACATCCAGTAATCTTAATGCATTAAAAACAAAATCATTGAAACACCCTGTTTTTGGGAAAGTTCCACTAATTCAATGGTTTCCTTTCGTTGGACTGCATGAGAAAAGACATTTACAACAATTAGAAAATACGATTGAGAAACTAAAAGGTCATAAGCAATAATTATCACTTATAATAATTTTAATGTAATTTACTTATCGACTTTATTCGAGTATGATTGAAGTTGGAGAGAAGTCACTAGAATAGAGTCTTTTCAATAGACATTAGGAGGAAAAGTTATGGCAAAAAGTAATTTACACAACAGCCGTGCTTCTTTTTCTGTAAATGGTAAAGAGTATAACTACTACCGTTTAGCAGCTTTAGAAGAAGCTGGAATCGCAAATGTTTCACGCCTTCCTTATTCAATCAAAGTATTATTAGAATCTGTTTTACGTCAATATGACGGCTATGTAATTAAAGATGATCATGTAAACCAATTAGCAAAATGGGGAAAAGATGCAGATACAGAAGCGGAAGTTCCATTTAAACCTTCACGTGTAGTACTACAAGATTTCACTGGGGTTCCAGTAGTTGTAGATCTAGCATCACTACGTTCTGCGATGAAAGAAATGGGTGGAAACCCAGACAAGATTAACCCTGCAATTCCAGTTGACCTTGTAATCGACCACTCAGTACAAGTAGACAAATACGGTACTGATACAGCGTTAAAAGTAAATATGGATCTTGAGTTTGAACGTAATGCAGAGCGTTATAATTTCCTTAAATGGGCACAAACATCTTACAACAATTTCCGCGCTGTTCCACCAGCAACAGGTATTGTTCACCAAGTAAACTTAGAGTACTTAGCGCCAATCGTGCATGTAAATGAAGATGCAGATGGTACATTAGAAACTTTCCCGGATTCAGTAGTAGGTACTGACTCTCATACAACAATGATTAACGGTCTTGGTGTATTAGGATGGGGTGTAGGTGGTATCGAAGCAGAAGCAGGAATGCTTGGACAGCCTTCATACTTCCCAATTCCAGAAGTAATTGGAGTTAAACTAGTAGGAGATCTTCCAAACGGAACAACTGCTACTGACTTGGCACTTAAAGTTACTCAAGTATTACGTCAACGTGGCGTAGTTGGTAAATTTGTTGAGTTCTTCGGTCCTGGTGTATCTAAATTACCACTAGCTGACCGTGCGACAATTGCAAATATGGCTCCTGAATATGGTGCTACTTGTGGTTACTTCGCAATCGATGAAGAATCACTTAACTATTTACGATTAACTGGTCGTGAAGAAGATCATATCGCTGTAGTAGAAGCATACTTAAAAGCAAATGATATGTTCTTTGATCCAACATTAGAACCTGTTTATACAGATGTAATTGAAATCAACCTAGCTGATATTCAAGCAAACCTTTCTGGACCAAAACGTCCGCAAGATTTGATTCCACTTTCTGACATGAAAGCTCGTTACCATGAAGCAGTTGTTGCTCCTCAAGGTACACAAGGTTTCGGTTTATCAGAAAAAGAATTCGACAAAACGGCAACTGCTAAATTTGCAGATGGTGATGTAACAATTCCAACAGGTGCTGTAGCAATCGCTGCAATCACTTCTTGTACAAATACATCTAACCCATACGTAATGCTAGCGGCTGGTTTAGTTGCGAAAAAAGCAGTTGAAAAAGGCTTAACAGTTCCTGCTTACGTAAAAACTTCTTTAGCACCAGGTTCAAAAGTTGTAACTGGTTATCTAGAAGATTCAGGACTAAACGAATATCTTGATAAAATTGGTTTCAATACAGTTGGTTACGGATGTACTACATGTATCGGTAACTCAGGTCCATTACTACCTGAAATTGAAAAAGCAATCGTTGACGAAGATTTATTCGTAACTTCTGTTCTTTCTGGTAACCGTAACTTTGAAGGTCGTGTACACCCACTTGTAAAAGCTAACTACTTGGCTTCACCGCCATTAGTTGTTGCTTATGCACTTGCTGGTACAGTAGATATCGATTTACAAAAAGATTCATTAGGAAAAGACAAAGATGGCAATGACGTATTCTTTGCAGACATTTGGCCTTCAACTGATGAAGTAAATGCAGTGTTAAATAAAGTAGTTACTCGTGAACTATTCCAAAAAGAATATGCACGTGTATTTGATGAAAACGAAGCATGGAACGCAATTGAAACGTCAACTGAGTCTCTATATTCGTTTGATGATACATCAACGTATATTCAAAACCCACCGTTCTTCCAAGGATTGTCTAAGGAGCCTGGTGATATTCAAACACTTGCAGGACTTCGTGTCGTGGCGAAATTCGGTGATTCAATCACTACTGACCATATTTCACCAGCAGGTGCGATTGGTAAAGATACACCTGCAGGGAAATACCTACGCGAAAATGGTGTAGAAATCCGTGATTTCAACTCTTACGGATCTCGTCGTGGTAACCACGAAGTAATGATGCGTGGTACATTTGCAAACATCCGCATTCGTAACCAAATCGCTCCAGGTACAGAAGGTGGATACACTACTTACTGGCCAACTGGCGAAATTATGGCAATCTATGATGCTGCAATGAAATACCAAGAAGAGGGTACTGGTTTAGTAGTTCTTGGAGGAAAAGACTACGGAATGGGATCATCTCGTGACTGGGCAGCTAAAGGGACAAACCTTTTAGGTATTAAAGCTGTTATTACAGAAAGCTTTGAGCGTATTCACCGTTCAAATCTAGTAATGATGGGTGTTTTACCACTTAATTTCTTACCAGGTGAAAACGCTGATACATTAGGTTTAACTGGTAAAGAAGAAATTAGTATTAATATTGCAGAAGGTGTTAAACCTCGTGATATTTTACAAGTTACTGCTAAAGCAGAAGATGGTACAGAAAAACAATTCAATGTACTTGCTCGCTTTGACTCCGAAGTAGAAGTTGATTACTACCGTCACGGTGGTATCCTTCAAATGGTACTACGTAACAAAGTATTAGAAGCATAATTAAATAGAAAAGAGCCTAATTCACTTGCTGAATTAGGCTCTTTTGTGCGCTTGGCAGCGCTTTTCTCTAACGGGTGAAAGTCCCTAACATGCCGTAGTGGCGGAAGTGTATAGCTGACTGGTAGTGCGGGTAT
>NZ_JBIVOJ010000018.1:0-80568 GCF_044754065.1 Psychrobacillus sp. NPDC093180
CAACAGGATGTTGGTTTCAAAGGCGTTGCCACACGATGTGGCGTTCTTAGCCTTTGTTCCTCTAGTGGGCTAATGAGACATCCCAACGACGCCCAAAGCGGAGGGGATGGCTCATCGCTCACCCCACGGAAAGCGTCCGAATGTAGCGAAATTCACGGTGGATACCTAATAAAGCTTTACCGCGAAGTTTCCCTATTATGTGCCTTATTCCGTTTTATCGATTCCATGAGCTAAATTGGCCAAAGATAGGCGCTTAGCACTTTTGTTCTTTAAAGAGTGGTGTCTCTTAGAAAGTTTTGAACGATATGATGGTCTGGCTCGTATGTTTTAAGTGTATACCCCTCTTTTTGAAGCCATTCAATTATTTGAGGTAGTGCTTTTGTTGTTTGGCTACGATCGTGGAGAAGGATAATAATATCTCGATCTCCGGACTTGTAGGCTTTTTCTACTCCGACTTTTACGTTTTGGACAATTTTGTTGGCTTCTTTATCGGTGTATTTCCAATCATTTGAATCGACGTCCCAATCCCATAGTTTGAAGCCGTTTGTGACTAGCTCATCTTTCATAGCAGTTGTAATATGTGGTTTGCTTCCATAGGGGGTGCGAACGAGTTTTGCATCTTTCCCAGTCATTTTTTTGATCAGTTTTGTTCCTTCTATCATCTCATTTATAAAAGCTTTAGAAGAAAGATAAACTTTGCTTTTATCATGTGTCATACTATGAGTTCCGATATAATGACCATCTTTTACTACTGCATTAATAATGGAGGAGTTCTTTTTCATATGATTGCCTAAAAAGAAGAAAGTCGCTTTGGCATTATATTTTTTTAAGATAGAATTATTGGTCGTTGTAAATTTGTTTGGACCGTCATCAAATGTTAAATAGACATTTGCTTTTGGAGTTGCCTGCGAAGGCTGTTTTTTATTCAAAAGTTTGTCTAAATAAATTTCAAAATTAGCATGCGACATATGAGCCCAGTCCTCTTTGTATATACGTTGTGTTTTTTGTTTCTCAAAGGTTTTCACTTTGTATCCTATTTCAATTGCGAGATATTCCACACTGATAAAAAGTTTGCCATCAACTTTAACAATTGGGGACCATTCGAGTGCTACTCCGTCTTTCGATGTTAGTTGAGACTTTTCGTTATAACTGATTTCTATTCCGTTTTTTCGTATGTAAGTAATGCCATTTTCTATTTCAAAAGGGATATCTAGATATGCTGCAATTTCTTCGAGTGGAACTTTTGTGTCTTGATTGATCACTTTGACATCACTAAAATCGAGCAATTGATCTTGGAAAGCTACGTGATGGGTCAAAGGTGCTTCGGCTGCTGTTACAAGGCCAGTACTAAATATAGTAGAAATGATAAAAGCTGCGAATATTATTAAATATCTTTTCATGAAATCGACCACTCCCAATATAGTTTAGAATCTCTTTTTTAAAACTATATGTATTTGGTAATCCATGTATGCTTGTTATAAACTATGAATAAAGAGAGGTGAGTTTCGTGGCAAATAATTATAGAATGCCAGATAGTGCAACGTCTCATGCAAAGCCTACTTATAGAAAGGCGATACTTTGCGTGGGAAGACCTTCAATCGCCATTTCATAATGTCGGCTTTGCACCTTATTGAAAGCTTAAAAAGATAAGGAGCGAGCAAAATGACATATGTAAAAGCAACTTCTGTATTACCCGAAGAGCTGGTAAGGGAAATTCAGAAGTATATTCAAGGGGAAACTATTTATATTCCGAAACCAGACAAAAGCTACAAAAAGTGGGGAACGCTTTCTGGGGAAAGACAGAGAATAGATGATAGAAATTATTCGATTAAACAAGCTTATAAAAGCGGAACTGCGATGGCTCAATTAGCGGAAGAGTTTTTTCTATCCGTTGAAACGATTAAAAAAATTATTTATACAAAGTGATTTTTTAGCTGATGATTCCATTTAAGGATTATCAGCTTTTTGTATGTAGAGAACTTTTCCTAATCATCTTTTCCATTTCTAAAAAGATAACTTCACGCTACAATAAACTAATAGAAAAATGTATTAAGGAGAGATAATTATGGATCCTTTCATAAGAAACGATCAATTTAATTTCATAAAAAAACAAGGGCAAGCGTTAATAAATGGTCATGCTACCGTAAATGATCAACACGTATTAACTGCCTTAAAATCCATCACTAGCGAAAAAATAGCCAATTTATTCGAAAATCTTAACAAAGAGCAAAAACAATTATTAGATTCCATTATAGAAATCAAAGAAAAAGCAGATGCCGAAGCATTTTTGGAACAAATAAAAACTTTCGTTCTCCCTTTTAAAGAAGTAACAGAGCAAACGATTAAAAAGTTGTTTCCAAAAGTAAAAAAGCTAAAAACTCCCTCATTAGAAAATATAGAATTTAGGGAGATTTCTTATTTAGGATGGTTGGATAAAGGCTCCAATAAAAAATTCCTGATTGTAGAACATAACGGTAAACTTGTTGGAATCATAGGAGATTATACACCCTCCAACAAGAAAGGTATTTGTGCGCTATGCAATCGTACCGAGGAAATTGGTATGTTTACCTCGGCAGTAAAGGGCGCTTCACAAGATGCTTATATTAAAAGAGGCAATTACATTTGCCAAGACAGTCAGAAATGTAATCACAATTTAATCTCTTTAGATAAACTAAATGATTTTGTAAATCTTATAAAAGCATAGTTTGGTGTCAGGTACCTAAAAAAATTGAAATAAAGGAGGGAGGGATTTAGAGATGGAAGAAGAATTGCTAAGAATATTTGACAGCAATAGAAATGCTATAGGCACAGCTCCACGCCATGAAGTGCATCGACTAGGACATTGGCATGAAACATTTCATTGCTGGTTTATTAGTAGGGAAGAGGAAATAGATTATATCTATTTGCAAATCCGAAGTGAATCTAAAAAAGATTATCCTGGACTCTTAGACATTACAGCTGCAGGTCATTTATTGGCTACGGAGACAGTGCATGATGGTGTTAGAGAAGTGAAAGAAGAACTTGGTATCGACATTTCTTTTGAGGAATTAGCGCCACTTGGAATAATAGATTATTCAGTTACGACAGGAGAACTTATTGATCAAGAGCTAGCAAATGTTTTTGTATATAATGGTGCTTTAAGTTTTGATGATTTTATTCTTCAAGCAGAAGAAGTTTCCGGAGTGGTTCGAGCCAAATTCGAACAATTTTCAAAGCTTTGGTTAGGGGAAGTAGAAGAGATTCGAGTAGAAGGCTTTGAGATAAATAAAACAGGAGAAAGAGTTTCATTCAAAAAGGTTGTAACAAAGCATGATTTTGTGTTACATGAACAGTATTACTATGAAGCTATAATAAGTGGCATAAAAAAATTAGTAGAGTCAGTTCGTAAATAGCCATATTATAACGAATTTGAAGAAGATTGTATTGGCTTTCAAAAATTGCAGTCTATTGAGATGTATAGACTTTAGTATAATTCTCATTCTATAATGTTGGAAGATAGTTAAAGAAAGTTGGAGTTAAATAATGTTAAAAACTGCATTAGGGCGGTTCCGTTTCATGGGCTTATTGGATGGTAGTTCTCTGGTAATCCTGTTGTTCATTGCGATGCCTTTAAAGTATTGGTTTGATATTCCGAAGGCAGTAACCGTTTTTGGAACACTGCACGGTTATATATTTCTCGTTTATTTAATTGCGATTGTATATGCTCAGTTTGCTGTCAGATGGCCATTTAGATTTACCATTGGGGCTATTGTTTCTGCATTCATTCCTTTCGGTAACTTTGTGTTGGACAGTCGTCTGAAGAAGTTGCAAGCAAATTAATGCTAAGTCCCTGTCTTACTTTGACTGATAGGGACTTATCATCAATGGAGCTCTGTTGTAAAAAAGGATTACATTTCAAAAAAGTTGTCTCTTTCAACTTTACAAATCCTTAGTGAGAAGCTTTGATACCATACCTTTTTTCCTTTTTCTTGTGCAATTAGATGAGCGGAATGGTTTTTCCAATTCTTAATTGACTCTAAAGAGCTCCAGTATGATACGGTTATCCCTAGTTCGTTATCACGCGCAGATTCCACACCTAAAAATCCTTCTTGTAGAGATGCTAATTCTACCATTTTGTCTGCCATTTTTGCATAGCCTTTCTCACCATCTGTTCTTTGAGAAGAAAAAATAACAGCATAATAAGGCAGTTGAAATCCTTTAACTATTTTGCTCACTTTATGCACGTCCTTATTAATCTTTTCTTGTAATCATAATGTACTGAATAGATAGCTGCAACAATAAAAAATGACCCCAAAAATGGAGTCATTTTGAAGTCTATTCTAATATTTTTATCGTCACGTTTTTACGACCCCATTTATAAGCATCGCTTTTAGAGGAGAAAAACACATCAATTTTATTCCCTTTAATATTTCCACCCGTATCACCAGCGATAGCATAACCGTATCCTTCCACATGGACTTTTGTCCCAAGTTTAATGACTTTCGGATCTACCGCTATTACTTTGATATCGGGATTCTTTTTCAAGTTAATACCTGTACTTGTAATTCCAGTGCAACCATTGCAATTCGCAGTAAAAGCACTTGCAGATACAACGATTTCTTTCACTACATTATCCTCTGAATCAGAACGGGATGGGTTTTTCGTTTTAGAAGCTTGCTTTGTAAGTTTTAATTTTTGGTTCGGTTTAATAGTATCCGTTTTTAAATTATTCCATGATTTTAAATTAGTGATGGATACATTATACGATTTCGCAATCTTATATAATGTTTCTCCTTTTTTTACAGTGTGCATGGAAGTTGCGGCCATGCTAGTTGTTGTTCCGCTAACCAATAGTGCTAATGTGATGATGAGTGTCCCAAGAATTTTTCTCAAATACTCTACCCCTTACTATTTAGTCTAATCAATATACTAGCAGTATTGTATTACAGGAATATTACGACAATTTACCAATAACGTTACAAAGTAGAGAGGTAATATTTCAAAATACTAAACAAGTGTATGTCCTAGTTTATTTGACTATGCATAAAAGCCCTTCAAATAGATATTTGAAAGGCATCAAAACGCATTTAAATAATATTTTATTTACCACTGAAAGATACCCTCGAAGACTTTTTTAGCAGGACCTGTCATAAAAACACTATTGTCAGTATAGCGAATTACTAGATCCCCACCTAACAGCTTAACCGTAATATCTGTATCCTTGTCGCAATAACCATTTAAGACAGAAGCTACAACCGCCGCACATGCACCTGTACCACAAGCTAGCGTTTCTCCACTTCCACGTTCCCAAACACGCATATGAATAGTATTTCTATTTCCGACTTGGATAAATTCCGTATTCACACTTTCCGGAAATAGAGGATGATGTTCAAATTTAGGTCCTATGACGGGTAGATTAATAGAGGTAATATCATCATCAAACAAAACGCAATGGGGATTACCCATAGAAACTGTCGTAATATTATAAGTCGTACCCTCTATTTCAATTGGAACATCAATCAATGCTCCTTCTTCCTCTATCAATACGGGTACAGAGGATGGATTTAAAATAGCATCTCCCATATCAACAGTTGCCTCATACATTTGATCATCTTTTACTTTTAACTCAATCGTTTTAACTCCACTAAGTGTATCAATTTGAAGTACTTCTTTTTTTGCAATATTATTATCATATACATATTTAGCAACGCATCGAATAGCATTACCACACATTTTTCCTTCGCTGCCATCAATATTAAACATCCGCATTTTCGCATCTGCATTTTCCGAAGGGCATATAAGGACAATACCATCTCCTCCGACACCAAAATGTCGATCAGAAATAATTTTACTTAGCTTCTCAGGATGTTCGATATACTGTTCAAAGCAATTAATGTATATATAATCATTTCCACAGCCATGCATTTTTGTAAAAGATATATTCATATTCCACACTCTCTTTTCCATTAAAAGGAACAATTTATTTTCATTATAATCAGTTTCTTTCGCTCGGGTCAATGAAAAAAAGCAGACCACCTGGATCTGCTTTAAGGAGTTTTAATTTTAAAGGTATCTCCGCCTTGTATCGTTCCATTTTCATAGCCTTTGTAAAACCAGGCTTTACGTTGTTCAGATGTACCGTGTGTAAAACTTTCTGGAACGACGTATCCCATTGCTTGTTTTTGTAACGTATCATCTCCGACTGCGCTAGCTGCAGTTAGTGCTTCGTCTAAATCTCCTTCTTCTAACAAATCCATTCCCGCCGCATGTTTTGCCCATACACCTGAGTAATAGTCTGCTTGAAGTTCAAATCGGACTAAGTATTTATTGAATTCCTCTTCGCTTAACTTTTGACGAAGTGGCATTACTTGGTCAGAAGTTCCGAGCAAAGTTTGTACATGATGACCTACTTCATGTGCTATAACATAAGCCATGGCAAAATCTCCTGGTGCGTGGAATTTATCCTGTAATTCTTGATAAAAGCTCAAATCGATATATAATTTTTGATCACCTGGACAATAAAAGGGACCAACAGATGCACCAGCAGTACCACATGCCGAGTTTACACTATCCGTATATAGTACAAGGGTTGGTTCTGTATATTGTAAACCGTTTTCTTGGAATATTTCAGTCCATACCGTTTCCGTATCTGCGAGTACAACAGAAACAAATTCCGCTAGTTCTTTTTCTTGTGCTGTTTCTACATAAGGGGCTGAGTTAGATTGATCAGTAACGCCTAAATTACCGATTAAATCTTCTGGATTCCCACCAAGCAAGGTTACGATAAGCACAATAATGAGTCCAAGACCGCCTCCAACACCAGCGATTGCTTTTCCGCCGCCTTTTCCACGTCGATCTTCTACATTAGAACTTCCTTTTCTGCCTTGCCATTTCATCTCGTTCACTTCCATTCAAAGCTAATATAATTATCTTATACCCAATTTCTTTAAGTTTAGACAATAATAAATGGAATCTTTCCGCTATAATGAGGATAAAGTGAAACTTTCATCAGTGGGGATCTTCATTCTCCGCTGATGATTAATACAAAAATTGTTTGGAGTATTACGATCTGAAAAACTGGGATAAAAGGGTGGGAATTGTTTATGATGCTGATAAAACCAAAAATGCTTCAACCGGGAGATAAAGTGGCTACGATTAGTTTATCATGGGGTGGAGCAGGAGAACCTGATTTAAAATGGAGATATGAACAAGGAGTGGAACGTCTGGAAAAAGTGTTTGGTTTAGAAGTTATTTCAATGCCGAACAGTTTAAAGGGCGCTGATTATTTATATGAAAATCCAAAGGCTCGGGCAGAGGACTTGATGAATGCATTTAAAGATCCAACGATAAAAGGGATTATTTCAAATATTGGCGGGAGTGAAAGCATTCGTTTACTGCCATATATAGATTTTGATATTATCCGTTCAAATCCGAAAGTATTCATTGGATACTCAGATACTACTGTGACACATCTGTTTTGTCACAAAGCAGGAATTTCTTCTTTTTACGGTCCAGCTATTTTAATGGACTTCGCGGAAAATGTGGAAATGCATGAATACACAGTGGAAGCTTTAAAAAAGACCTTATTTACAAATGAAGTGATCGGAGAAGTTAAACCGGCAGCTGAGTGGACAAGTGATCGTTTAGAATGGGTTGTGGAAAACAAAAACACAAAACGAGACATGTATCCTAACAGTGGCTATGAATTACTACAAGGCAATGGAGTGGTACAAGGAACGTTAATCGGTGGATGTATTGAAGTGTTAGAATTTGCAAAAGGGACAGCTCTTTGGCCAAATGACGCTTATTGGAAAGATAGTATTTTGTTTTTTGAAACGTCAGAAGAGATGCCAGAACCCACTTATATCGAATATTGGTTACGGAACTATGGCGCACAAGGAATTTTACAAAAGGCAAAAGGTATTATTTTTGGAAAGCCTTTGAAAGAAAAGTACTATGAAGAGTATAAAGAATCCATATTAAAAATAATGAAAGAATTGGATTTAACGAATTTGCCGATTCTCTACAATTTAAATTTTGGTCATACAGAGCCAAAATTTGTCTTACCTTATGGAGCTTTGGCAGAAATTGATAGTGAGAAGGTAACTTTTTCTATTTTAGAAAGTGGAGTGGAGTAACGAATGACTTCTTTTATCGTAATAGGGGGTGGGATTTTAGGTGCCTCTACGGCGTATCATTTGGCAAAACAGAATGTAAAAGTTACGCTAATTGATAGACGAGATCTCGGTCAAGCATCTGCGGCAGCTGCAGGAATTATTTGCCCTTGGATTTCCCAAAGAAGAAATAAAAAATGGTATGCGCTTGTGAGAAATGGTGCTAAATATTATAAACAGCTTGTAAGTGAACTCGAGAAATTAGGGGAAACTTCCACTGGATATAAGCAAGTAGGGGCAGTTGCATTACAAAACGATGCGAAAAAGCTCCAAAAGATGCTTGATCGGGCACTAGAAAAAAGAGAAGAAGCACCTGAAATTGGAGAGTTGAGAATTCTTTCACCAGATGAAACAAAATCCCTATTTCCACTTATTTCGGAAGACTTTTTTTCCTTATACGTCGAAGGGGCTGCTAGAGTGGATGGGCGGGCCATGCGAGATGCCTTGATACGTGCAGCTAAAAAGCTAGGGGCGGAAATAATAGATGGAGATGCACAGCTTTTGGATGGTGGTGTGTTCGTGAATGGAAAGCAATTAATTGCGGATAAGATTATCTTGACTGCTGGAGCCTGGGGAAATGAGATTCCATCTAAATTAGGGAAAGACATGAAAGTAAGCTTTCAAAAAGCACAAATTATGCATTTTGATATAGAAGATAAAGGTACAGGGAAGTGGCCAGTCGTTTTGCCACCGACAAATCAATATTTGTTAGCATTTGACGAGGGGAAAATAGTGGCTGGTTCTACTTATGAAGAGGTTACGGAATTTGATCAACATATAACAGAAGAAGGAAAAACTCTATTATTAAAGAATGCTACTAGTATTGCTGAAACATTGGGAACTGCACAAATAGAGGAAGTCAGAGTAGGATTCAGACCATTTACACCTGAGTTTCTACCGGTAATCGGAAATGTACCTGGATTTGATTCCATCTTTTTTGCAAATGGTTTAGGTGCTTCCGGATTGACTGCAGGACCATTTGTCGGCGCAGAGCTTGCTAGATTAGCGTTAGGGCATGAAACTGTGCTAGATTTATCTATGTACGCTCCAAATTAAATGAAGATGGAAAGGCTAGGAGGTGTATGCTTGAACGAGTATTCAATTGTTTATATTGAAATTGAACGGAAAATAGATTTTTACTATCAAATGCAACAAATTGAAATTCAATACGAACTCCAGCTAAGTATAGAAGGAATCATTACAGCCCGGCATCGTTTTGAACTTCGACATGTTCATGATATATCACATAAATCATTCTCTTTTGGTGGGGGTATTCTATATTTACACACAAACCAAGGAGTATTTTCTTATAAGATTCAAGATAATCCTACACCTTTCATACATGCATTCAAATCATTAAAAACAGAGAATAAAACATAGCCACTTTTATAGGTACAGGCATCCTTTATATTCTTGTAATGAATTTGTAATCGATTTGTTAAATTTCCACTGAATTTTGTGAATCATTGAACTTATTTTATATTCATTGAATTAGATCATTGTCGTGCTATAATGAAAAATATTCAAATAGTATTAACTCGTATAATCGCAGGAATATGGCCTGCAAGTTTCTACCGGCTTACCGTAAATAAGCTGACTATGAGTGGCAATGAAATAATTGAATTTATGACCTCTCTGTCATGATTTCTTTTATTTTTATTCGAATTTATAAGCTCGAATGACATTGTTCCACTCCACTTATGGTTTGGCGCAATATCATCGGGCTTTTTTGTTTGAAAAAAATGAAAACGAAGGGATCAAATACTTATGAAATTATTAAAAGAAAAAATTGTTCAAGAAGGTAAAGTGCTATCTGAACAAGTGTTAAAAGTAGATACATTTTTAAATCACCAAATTGATCCAGTACTAATGCAAGCGATTGGAGAAGAATTTGCTGCACGTTTTAAAGATGCGGGGATTACAAAAATTTTAACAATCGAATCTTCGGGTATTGCACCTTCTATGTTTGCAGGTTTAACGTTAGGAGTTCCAGTAGTTTTTGCTCGCAAACGTAAATCTCTCACTCTATCAGGAAACTTATATACTTCAAAAGTACATTCATTTACGAAAAATGAAACAAATGATATTTCCGTATCCAAAGATTTTATCAATAGTAATGATGTAGTGTTAATCATTGACGATTTCCTTGCAAATGGACAAGCCGCTCTTGGACTAATGGAAATTTTAGAGCAGGCAAATGCCCAAAATGCGGGAGTCGGTATAGTCATTGAAAAAGGTTTCCAAACTGGCGGTAGCCTTATCCGTGAAAAAGGAGTTCGAGTAGAGTCTCTTGCGAATATTAAGTCTCTAGAGAATGGACAAGTCACTTTCTTTGAGGAGACTGCAACTGTATGAACAATGCGTTAAGAAACACTGCACTTGGTTTGCAACATGTTCTTGCTATGTATGCAGGGGCAGTTCTCGTTCCACTTATTGTAGGTGGTGCAATTGGACTTAATTCGGAGCAGTTAACATATTTAGTTGCCATTGATATTTTAATGTGTGGTGTTGCAACGATTTTACAAGTGATGAGCAATCGTTTTTTTGGTATCGGTCTACCTGTTGTATTAGGGTGTACATTTACAGCAGTAGGTCCGATGATTGCGATCGGTGGGGAATATGGTGTTTCCGCTATTTATGGGGCAATCATTGTATCAGGTATATTTGTTATCGTAGTTAGTGGTTTTTTTAGTTATCTTGTGATGTTCTTCCCGCCGGTAGTAACTGGTTCGGTTGTAACGATTATTGGGATTACCCTTATTCCTGTAGCGATTAATAATATGGGGGGAGGCCAAGGTGCTAGCGATTTTGGATCGGTTTCCAATATTTCTTTAGCGTTTGGTACATTACTTTTCATCGTCTTACTTTATCGTTTTTCGACTGGTTTTATTAGAGCAATTTCTATTTTGCTTGGTATAATTCTTGGAACAGTTGCTGCGATGTTTATGGGGAAAGTGGATTTCACACCAGTTGTAGAAGCTCATTATTTTCATATGGTTCAGCCATTCTACTTTGGTACACCAACGTTTGAGTGGTCACCAATATTAACAATGATATTAGTAGCAATGGTGTCTTTAGTCGAGTCAACTGGGGTTTACTTTGCACTTGGTGATATTCTCGAGAAAAAAATAGAGAAAAAAGATTTAACAAAAGGCTATCGTGCTGAGGGTATTGCTGTATTATTAGGTGGTATTTTCAATTCATTCCCGTATACCACTTTTTCGCAAAACGTTGGCTTGATGCAAATGTCGGGTGTTAAAACGAAAAATATTATTTATATAACAGGCGGTATGTTAATAGCACTAGGGTTCATCCCTAAAATAGCTGCGCTTACGACAATTATTCCTAACTCTGTGTTAGGTGGCGCAATGATTGCGATGTTTGGAATGGTAGTGGCACAAGGTGTAAAAATGCTGAGTAAAGTAGTATCTGGATCAGGGGATAACTCAATGATTATCGCTTGTTCCATCGGTATGGGACTTGGGGTAACAGTAGTTCCAGACCTATTTATTTCGCTTCCAGATAGCTTCCAAATCTTAACGAGTAACGGAATTGTAGCTGGTAGTATAACAGCAATTGTGCTCAATATTATCTTTAATATGATTCCTTTCAGAAAATAAAATAACTTAAAAAGCACGAAGGTCCTCCCTTCGTGCTTTTTTGTGGATGAATATACGTAGTATAGGGACAATATATCTTAAAGCTGCCCAAATTGCCATACTTGACTTCTGCTAGGAGCGGATACCAAAGATTTACGAGCGCATGGAAAGCTTGTATGAGCGCAAACTGTTCCAAGGAGCGCATGGCTATTATTTAGGAGCGGATACCGAAGATTTACGAGCGCATGGGAAGCATGTATGAGCGCAAACTGTTTTAAGGAGTGCATGGGATACCTATATGATTTTCGCGGTCTGTTGCGAAAATCTTAGTGTACATTTCATTCTACTTTCTAAGACGCACTATCCTTTAAAATGCGCAAAAATAAAGTTGAAATTTTTGCTATCCTGAGGGGTATTTTGCATTAGGATATTTGTTGTTTGTAAAACATATGTAAAAACCTGTTTTTCTGTTTCGGAAATCGAAACATTATGATAGGATAGTATAATCTATTAGATATGAGGAAAAAGTTATGAGAATAAGAGATTGGGATAGGCCTTTAAAAGTCCGATTATTCGGCGAGTTTTTTAGTAACTTAAGTTTTTGGATGGTGTTTCCGTTTCTTGCTATATATTTTGCAGATGAATTCGGAACTAGTATGGCTGGAATTTTGCTTGTAATCTCGCAAGTCTTTTCGGTTGCAGCGAATTTAATCGGAGGCTATTGTGCAGATCGTTTTGGTAGAAGAACGATGTTATTCTTCTCTGCTACGGTGGAAGGGGCAGCATTTATCCTTTTTGCGTTTGCTAACTCACCATGGCTAGATTCTCCGATGCTTAGCTTTGTAGCGTTCACAATTGCTGGAGTAGCTGGTTCATTTTATCATCCAGCGAGTCAGGCGATTGTGGCAGATGTTGTGCCAGAGAGTGATAGAAGTACTGTCTTTTCAGTATTTTATACATCCATCAATATTTCAGTTGTGATTGGTCCAATTGTTGGAGCAGTATTATTCTTCCAATATCGCTTTGCATTATTGCTGACGGCAGGTATTATATTCTGTTTAGTTGGTTTGGCACTTCGATTATTAACCGAGGAGACATTGCCAGAAGAGATGAAGAATCAGCTAGTTGCAAAAGGCGGAAATGGTTGGATGCGAGTAGTGGTCGATCAAGTGAAGGCATATGGATTAATTGTGCGGGATAGAGTGTTTCTCCTTTATGTAATTGCGGGAATATTACTTGGGCAAACGTTTATGCAGTTAGACCTGCTGATACCTGTTTATATGAAAGAGGTTATTGATAAACAAGTATTAGGAAATTTCTTTGGTAGGGAATGGGCCGTAACTGGTGAAGGCTCTTTCGGTATTTTATTATCCGAAAACGGATTATTGGTTGTGTTGCTAACGGTTTTTGTATCAAGGTGGATGACTAAATATCCGGAGAAATGGGTGTTTTTTCTTTCGTCATTCTTATATATGATTGCTATGCTCATTTTCCCGATGACTGCAAACTTTTGGGTGTTCCTTATTGCGATGGCGATATTTACGTTTGGGGAGCTAGCGACGGTTGGATTGCAAGAAAGCTTCGTGTCAAAGCTAGCGCCGGCGGATATGAGGGGACAATACTTTGCTGCTGCAAGTTTGCGTTATACGATAGGAAGAACAATTGCACCATTGGTGTTTCCGCTTGTAACCTGGATCGGCTTCACATGGACATTTGTTATTCTAGCGGTTTTAGCGATAGGTAGTGGATTTATTTATTTGGTGATGTTCAAGGAATATGACAAGAGACGAAATGAAATAGCTGCGTAAATTGGACAAGGGGTACTCTAAGTAAAAGAGTACCCCTTGGTTTTGTATAGGTATAACATAACTTTTGAATTTTAAATTTCATCCCGAAAAAGTTCGGGGAATAATCTACATGAAAGAGTTCCCTTTCAATGCCGCGGTAAATTGTTCCACTGGTTTGCTTTCTAACCTAAGCAACGTAAACCCTACCTTCTTTTACGTCCTTGCGACCCTATAGTCGCGCCAGTGTGAATAAGTATTATCAAAAACACATAAAGCAGAATGCCATATTTCTAAAATTTATGTCGTACCAAAAATGTCAACATATCGCATTATCACATAAATAAATGATGATGTCAAACAAAAAGGATTTAAATGATATAATGATCGAATCAATATAGGGGTAGGTGGGAAAATGGAAGTTTGGGATATATATAATGAAAACCGTGAGAAAACAAAGAGAACCCATATCCGTGGGGAAGAGATGCAAGCAGGAGATTTTCATCAAGTCATTCATGTTTGGATAATGAATGCGAGCGGTCAGTTTTTAATCCAGCGACGACAGCCTTGGAAAAAAGGTTGGGCTAACATGTGGGACTGTTCAGCCGCTGGATCAGCCCTTGTAGGTGAAACGAGTGAAATCGCCGCAATCCGTGAAGTAAAGGAAGAGCTTGGGATTGAACTAGAGATGTCCACTTCAGAGATTTTGTTTACGATTAAATTTGAAAGAGGATTTGATGATCATTTTCTTGTGATCCAAGATATAAATATCGAGGATCTAAGCCTTCAATACGAAGAAGTGGCAGATGCAAAATGGGCTACGATGGAAGAAATTCGAGAATTAGTCCAAACTGGTGAATTTATTCCCTATCATATTTTGGATACTATATTTACCATGATTCAATCCAAGATTTCACTCAGAAAAGCAACTGTAGAGGATGCGGAAGAGTTGTTCGAAATACAAAGAAAAGTGTTTGAACCGCTTTATGAAAAATACGAAGATCATGAAACGACCCCGGTAAACCAAACGTTTGAGCGTTTTAATGAGCGTTTAAAAACTGGAGAGTACTTTAAAATAATGCTAGAAAATTTGCTTGTCGGAAGTGTACATGTATATCCGAAATCACCAGGGGTCATGCGATTTCATATGATCAATATTTTAGATGAATTTCAAGGGAAAGGTATCGCCCAACAAGTGATGATGCGGCTTGAAGGTTTACACCCAGAAGCGAATCGTTGGGAATTGGATACGATACAAGAGGAAAAAAGAAATTGCTATTTGTATGAAAAGATGGGTTATGTACAAACAGATGAGAAGTGGAAAGTAAATGATAAAATGACAATCGTTCATTACGTGAAAACTACGCGATTGAATCATATGCCATGTCTTTGAAAAATGGCACTAGAAATTCATGACGGAATAAACACAAGAAGTATCAAGAAATATAAACGAATTCCTCATATTATTTAATGTAGGAGTGAGACAAATGAATGAACAAATACAGCTTATGATTGATTGGATTGAAACAAATTTTAAAAATAAGTTTTCCTTAGATGAACTTTCAAATTATATGGGATACTCCCCTTATTATTGTTCATTTAAATTTCATCAAATAACAGGTATAAGTATTAGGCGCTATATTCTTCTTAGAAGGTTGTATTTATCTACAGAAGACTTGGCAAACAATAAGAAAATCATCGATATTGCTTTTGATTATGGTTATTCTTCACATGAAGCGTATAGTAGAGCATTTAAAAATATTTTTGGTATCAATCCGAGAGAATATCAACTCAACAAATTTCCAGTTCAGTCAATTGTTAAACTCAATATTAATAAAAACGGGGAGTGGAATAAAATGAACATTTCTAAAAAAATCGAGGTGGAAAAGCTACGTCATGATAGAAGTGAGTTGTTTGACAAAGATGTATTACATATCTTAAATGGTCAGGTTATGTATGAGGAATTTAACAATAACAGATTGATGGGTGAATCTGATTACGCACCGTTTAATGAAGCGATGTGTGTAAATGAGACTACGGACCAAACATTTGATAAAGAATTTATACTTATTCGAGCTGCAGGTCATCATGAACCAGTGGAGAGATATATGGAAAAGGTTATCGCTCCCTTAGCCAATCTTTTTAATAAAGAGTATAAATGTATCGTATTATGGTTTGGTGAAGATATGTTTTGTCAAATGAATCTACTAACCATACTTGCCTATCTTGAACAGTCAGGTTATGAAGGGAAAGTGTTTCTAAATAGTTTCAGAGAGGATGAATTTAAAGTTAATCAAACTGAACTTAAATTAGGTCCTTATCATTCAGTATATAAAGAGGTGTTGGTCAACCATGCTAAACCCTCTCATGAAGTCATGCCGGTTTTGTATCAAGCAATAAACATATATTTAGATATGCTAAACGAAGATAATCCAGTGGTAAAATATATTAATAAAAATAAAAATCTATCAACAAAAGAAATGATCAATCGATTATTTGAACGTTTCCCAACCATAGGTTACGGTGATTTACAATATATAGAGCTAATTAATAAAATTAGATGAAAATGAGAATACTATTAATACTTATTGGTATATTATTTGTTTCAGCTTGCAGTCACGAAAACCTTCATGAACAACACGAAATATATTTGTCAAACAAGGGATGGGAAATTAAAGATTTACTAGAAGTGGAAACTTATATACTAGATATTCCTGATGAAATGCTTCGTAATTACAAAGCAAGTGATATTACATTTTTAAGTGAGCATTTAGGAGAAGAAGTTACACAGCATTCCTATGATTTAAGAGAAGAAGATGCTGAAGGAAAACGTTTGAAAGCAGTGGTATTCGAAGTCGAGGGAGAAGTTATTGGGGGGTATGGAGTTCTTCCAAATTGGGATCCTGGCATATTTAATCTGGACGAAAAAGAACGTCTAATCAACGAACAAATGATTAAGTAATAAAAGTCGATACTAGTTAACAAAAGAATTATTGTTCGGGAGAATGTTGCGCAACCGCTCCCGAACATTGCGCAAACCGTCAGAAACGTTGTGAGAAAGCTAGTAAACGTTGCGCGTCCGCCCTGAAACATTGCGCAAACTGTCAGAAATGTTGCGAGAAAGGTAGTAAACGTTGTGCGTCCGCCCTGAAACGTTGCGCAAATATTGGACTGAATTTTATTCCCTGAAAAAACAAGAAGAGTCATCATTTATGGTGTCTCTTTTTTAAATTTAGTACAATGTCAATCAATAATAAGAAAGGATCATTAGAAAACGCTAGAACGTGGTCGTGAACTAATGAACCTACAAGTTGACTTCCTTCACTTCCAGTGATAAACTCATCAATATTACGGATATCAAGAGTCTTTAATATCCACTTTGGAATAAGGAGGTAAAGTATGAGGTATTCAAACGCTACAAACTACGCCCTGCATACGATGATTCATTTGATGCTACAGCCTGGGGGGAGCTCGGTGGGAGTGAAGGAATTAGCCGAAATGCAGAAGCTTTCCCCGACGTACCTTTCTAAGATATTAACTAAACTTGCGAAAGCCGGTTTGATCGAGTCGACGCCGGGCGCAAAGGGAGGCTATAAAGTCTCCAGAACAAAACAGGAAATATCTTTTTTGGATGTTATTAATGCGATTGAAGGAGATACTAGCTTATTTGATTGCTCTATTCATCATGAAGGCTGCTTGATTGAAAACGTTATGAGGCAGGCAGAGGAAAATATGAAAGCTGAACTTGGATCCAAGCTTTTGATCGATATTGCTAAAGAGGCACAATCCAAACAGAAAGAAGAAAAAAGTTAAATTTTATTAAAGGAGTGAACAAGATGATATTAGATTGCGCTGTGATTGGCGGAGGTCCGGCTGGACTGAATGCTACTTTAGTACTTGGAAGATCAAGACGTAAAACTATCCTGTTCGATGACAACAAACCGAGAAATATAGTGACTTCTGAGTCCCACGGGTTTATCACAAGAGATGGGATACATCCGCAGGAACTCAAAAGGATCGCCAAGGAAGAACTAAGCAAGTACCCAGACGTGAGTATTGAAAAGCAACGAGTGCATCGTATAAATAAAGAAAACAACTTGTTTCAGGTTGAGACAGAAAATGGGGAAGTTTACAGCGCTAAAAAGATTATTCTCGCAACTGGCTTTAAGGAAGTCCTTCCGGATATCCAAGGGGTGAAAGAGTTCTATGGTAAGAGCCTATTCAGCTGTCCTTTCTGTGATGGCTGGGAATTAAGAGATCGACCACTCGCAGTGATTGCAGATGATCAAAGGGCGTTCCATATGGCGAAATTGGTGTCCAACTGGACGAACGATTTAATTATTTTTACTAACGGCAGTAAGGTCCTTTCGCTGGAAGAACAAGAATTGCTCAAAAGTAGAGGCATTAGTATTAATGAAAAGAAGATTGCCGCTTTCATTGGCGAAGAAGGGATAATGGAAAAAATACAGTTGGAAGATGGCACAGCAGTGCTTCGTGAAGGTGGATTTATCGCTGCAGAGTGGAAACAAGCCGCTTCTTTTGAATCCTCACTGGAATATGCATTAAACGAGCATGGCGGCATTGAAACGGACAGCTGGCAACGCACGAAGACAGAAGGGGTTTTTGCTTGCGGAGATACGCGAATTGCTGGTCCCTCTCAATTAATTATTGCAGCGGGGGAAGGTAGTATGGCTGCAATGGCTGTGAACGCCGCTCTGATTGAGGAAAAATTTAACTAGGCGTAACAGCATGCCTAAACAGTTACTTAAAAAAAGGAGGATATATATGCATCACATGCATGGTAAGCACAATAAAGGAAAAGTATCGTACTTAGAAAGTCCCGAACGAAGAAAAGAATTTTCCCCGGAACAGTTGTTGAACAGAATTCCCCTAAAAGAAACGGATAGTATATTGGATTTTGGCGCTGGAACCGGTTATTTTTCCATCCCTGCGGCGAAAAAGATTAAGGGTAACGTATACGCTCTGGATATCGACGCTGCGATGCTCGAAATAATAAATGAGAAAGCCCTAGAGGAACAGATTACAAATATTGTTCCGGTAGAGGGAAGTATGGAGGCACTGCCTTTACCTGATGGCTCTATCGATATAATCATTGCTTCTCTAGTACTGCATGAAATTCAGCCGCTTGCACCGCTGTTACAGCAAATGAAAAATGTACTAAAAAAAGAAGGTTATCTAATTTGTCTCGAACTTGAACCAAAAAGAATTTCCGAGAAAGCCCCGAGAATTACCATGGAAAAAATGGAGCGGGAAATGATAGAAGCAGGATTCCAGATAACGGAGAAGTTTTTCCCAGCTGAATCTCTATACATGCTTGTTGCACAGAAAACGGATTAATTTTTGCTTGATTAGAGATATTAAGTGTCTCTAAAGTATTTAATTTATTTTCAACTAAAGAAGAAGCTTTCAAATGACTATTATATTATAAAGATTGGAAAGTTTAATCCTCCAACTATAGGCTAGCTTAAGTAAAGTAAGGCAAATTCTTTTGGATAAGGGAAGAACATTCGGGAAAGATACCTATAAAAAAGGTGGATAGCTTTGTTGAAGAGAAAACTCTGCATCCTTTTTTGTATCCTATTTCTCGTAAATAATACTGTTGTTTTTGCTAAACAAGAAGCTCCTAACCGAATGGCTGAATCAAATAAGAAGACTGACCCGCCTTTTTTAGAACGATTAATGAAGCATTCCCTAGACCATTCTGATATTAATAACATAAAAGTTGAAAATAATTCCGGGCTTCAGCATGTGTTCAGTATCAATGATGGTTTTCAAGAACGCGTCCTTAGAAAAGTGGTTTACTGGCTTAATAACTCTACCCTGGTGAATGGAGAAAGCGAGGTATTTATAGCTAATCCGTCCAATAAAGTGATGATAAAAATGGCAAATGATGAAGTGATCACCTTTCAACCAGCTTATACATGTGTGGATGACAACAAACGTAAAATCTGCACAGCTAAAGAAGGAGAACTAATCGTTTCGGAAAATAGAAAAAAGGTGATATTAAAGTCACAAAAACTTTATGATTGGCTCATGGTAGGATGGAGAAAAGAACCGGATGGACTTACGAAAGAAGAACTACTTGAAGAAGCATTGTTTTCTCGTTATTTAGATTATTTGGGTCCAGCTTTTTCGGAATTTTTTATGTGTCCCAAAATCCAAATTGAACCCATTGACGGAGATCCTAGGAGACATATCATTTATGCGAGTGCTTTAGACTATTCAGGACATCACGGTGGAGATTATAGTAAGCTTACTTTTTATGTAAGTGATTCTAATCAAACAGGACTACAAGTAACAAACATAAAAATAATGAAGCATATTTCGGAGGAAGAAAGCCGGAAACAATGCCAAACGTATGATTAATTGAAGATCGTAGAAAAAAAAAGGGAAAAACCATCCATTAATTTAAACTTAGTTAAAAATAACCTCCAAGAAGAGCCAATCTTCTTGGAGGTTTTTAGTTATCCGACTGTTACAGGTGCAAAGAATTCGCTGTACAGCTCGCGTAATATTTTATCTTCATTACTTCTGTGAACACCGAATGCAAGGCTGACTTCAGAGGATCCTTGGTTAATCATTTCAATATTGGCACCGGTTCTAGAAATTGCTGTTGCCGCACGTGCTGCAAGCCCTGTGCTGTTGTTCATACCTTCTCCAACAACTACAATCATCGAAAAATCATGACGGAAATGTACGTCTTCTGCATGTAGCTCGTTTATAACTCGATCTATGATACGCACTTCTTTTTCGGGTGTCAGTTGATGGCTTCGCATAATAACAGAGATATCATCTAAGCCTGATGGTGTATGCTCATAGGAAATATTCTCTTCTTCTAAAATTTGAAGTAGTTTACGACCGAAACCGATTTCCCGGTTCATCAAATATTTGCTCACATATAAAATAGAAAACCCGTTATCTGCACTGATTCCAGTAACCGGACGACGGTTAGCTTTACGCTCAGCTACAATTTTTGTACCTGGAGCAGAAGGGTTATTTGTATTTTTTATACAAACGGGAATGCCAGTTTTGTAAACAGGCATTAAGGCTTCATCATGAAAAACGGAGAAACCTGCATAAGAAAGCTCTCGCATTTCACGGTATGTTATTTCTTCAATTTCTGCCGGGCTATTAACAACCCTAGGATTTGCACAAAAAACAGAGTCGACGTCCGTAAAGTTTTCGTATAATTCCGCTTGAACTGCTGCTGCTACGATAGATCCAGTTATATCAGAACCACCACGTTCAAATGTGCGAAGAACCCCCTCTTTTGTATATCCAAAAAATCCAGGGAAAACGGTGATTTCCGAACTGTTTCGTAGCGCACTTAAGTTTTCATACGCTTCAGGTAAAGCCTGGGCACGTTCAGGTAAATCGTTCACGACTAACCCTGCTGTTTTCGGATTAACGTATTGTGCTGGCATACCAATGCTTGTAAAGTATGAAGAAATAAGCTTTGCATTATTATCTTCTCCACTTGCTTTTATATTATCTACAAATAGCTCGACATTAGATTTACTTTCAAGGGTACGAGTGCGTAAGTCCTTTTCAATCACATCGCAAATTGTTTGTTCTAGGTCAAGCCCTTCTGCAATTTCTCTATAGCGATTGACTACATTTTGCAGTTTTTCCTCGACATTTTCATTATGTATTGCTGCATTTGCTAACTCAATCAATAAATCCGTTACTTTTTTATCGGCGTCGAATCGTTTTCCGGGTGCTGACACGACTACGAATTTACGAGATGGATCTGCTTTCACGATTGCGGCTACTTTTTTTATCTGTTCTGCATTTGCAACAGATGTTCCACCAAACTTACTCACTTTCATTTTATCAAATCCTTACTTTTTAATATATGGATGTGTTTCTAGAAAAAACAAATGATTTTATACAGTGTACAAATTATAATGATTTCAGTCAATATATTTGTTGAAATTATTGCCTATTGATTCTTCTTAATACGAACGAATTATTATATTTTATATTTTAAGTTCGTGTATTGATAGTTATTCATTATTATCGGTTGATATGTTAGTATATGCAACACTTAAATACGAATTATAAAAACTCGAAAAATATTTTTCATTTATAAAAAAGGCGTTAAATCAATGTTTTTTTTAAAGATTTTTAAATGATAACGCTTTCAAAAATTTTTACTATATTGACAATAAAAATTACTCTGATAATATGGATTTAAATTCAATAACACATTAACAATTTGGATAGAGACAAGTTTTATAATTTGAAGTCTAAAGAGAGCTGATGGGTGGTGCAAATCAGTGATTTCGTTTATAGAGTTCCACTCTTGAATTGGTGAGCTGAACGATTTAGTAGGTTCATCCGTCTAATAGCGCGTTAAGCATATTTCTTTTGAGGCTGCAGGTTTTCTGCAGTAAATTTGGGTGGTACCGCGTGAGTTTTTACAAGCTCTTCGCCCCTTACATGTATATGTGTAGGGAGCGAAGGGCTTTTTTGTTTTTCAAAATAGGGAGGAGAATGAATATGTTACAAGATCAAACCATTTTACGAATTCCAGGACCGAGTCCAATTCCACCGAGTGTACAACGAGCGATGAACCAAACAATGATTGGTCATAGAGGCAAAGAAACATCTCAAATGTTGAAAAATATCGCTCCGGGATTAAAACGTGTTTTTGGGACAGAACAAGAAGTTGCGATTATTGCGGGAAGTGGGACAGCTGGACTAGAAACTGCAGTAGTCAATGTAGTAAAGCCAGGTGAGGAAGTACTTGTTGTGGTGACTGGTGCATTCGGCGATCGCTTCACAAAAATTTGCCAAGCTTACAATATAAAAACACATGTATTAGATGTTGAATGGGGCAAAGCATTGAACCCAGAAGAAGTGAAAGCATTTTTAGTCGAACATCCGGAAGTGAAAGTTGTGTTTTCTACATATTGTGAAACTTCTACCGGAGTATTAAACCCAATTGACCTTCTAGCTAAAACAGTTCGTGAAGTATCAGAAGCTCTAATAGTTGTAGATGGTGTTTCTTGTGTAGGTGGAGTAGAAACAAGAATGGATGAGTGGGGAATCGACGTGATGGTAACTGGTTCTCAAAAGGCATTTATGTTACCGGCAGGGTTGACGTTTGTAGCAGCAAGTGAACGAGCTTGGACAATCATTGAAGAAAATGAGCAACCACGTTTTTATTTAAATCTAAAAAAATATAGAGACAATTTATTAAAAGATACAACACCCTTCACACCTGCACTTTCACTATTGTTTGGTTTAGAGCAAGTATTGAACTTAATAGAAGCGGAAGGATTAGAAAAGGTATATGCAAGACATGAGTTGCTGAAGAAAATGACTCGTGCTGCATTTAAAGCAATTGATATTCCTTTATTAACAACAGATGAGGATGCTTCACCAACAGTAACTGCTGTACAACCCGAGGATTTTGATGCAGAGGAATTCCGAAAAATATTAAAGCAGGAATTTGCGATTTCTATTGCAGGTGGTCAACAGCACTTAACCGGCAAGATTTTCCGAATCGGCCATATGGGCTATTGCTCTCCAGCAGATGTACTTCAAATTATTAGTGCAGTGGAAGTAGCTTTAAAGAAAATCGGAAAAGATATCGAACTTGGAAAAGCGACAGCGGCAGCACAACTAGTCTATTTAAATGAAGGGGAGAATAAATAATGGCATTTAATATTTTAATCAGTGATCCACTAAGCGAAGATGGGATTTTTCCTTTGAGACAAGCAGAAGGTTTTAATATAGTAATAGAAACGAATTTATCACCCGCGGAACTTGGAGAACGAATCGGAGAGTTTGATGCATTACTCGTTCGTAGCCAGACCCAAGTTACTCGTGAAATTATTGAAAAAGGTACGAGACTAAAAATTATTGGTCGTGCTGGGGTTGGGGTAGACAATATTGATTTACCTGCAGCGACAGAACGTGGAATTATCGTTGTAAATGCACCAGATGGTAATACAAATTCGGCTGCTGAGCATACAGTAGCTATGCTTATGTCACTGGCTCGCAATATACCACAAGCCTTTCATGCATTGAAAAATCAAAAATGGGATCGCAAAGCGTTTATCGGTGTAGAGCTTAAAAACAAAACCTTAGGTGTGGTAGGACTAGGAAGAATAGGAGCAGAAGTTGCAACACGTGCAAAAGGTCAACGAATGAATGTGATAGCCTATGATCCATTTTTAACACCTGAAAAAGCTGAAAAACTGGGCGTACAATTTGGAACAATCGATGAAGTAATCAGAGCTGCTGATTTTATCACAGTGCATACACCACTTCTGAAGGAAACACGTCATTTAATAAATAAAGAAGCATTTGAAAAGATGAAAGACGGCGTACAAATCATTAACTGTGCACGTGGGGGCATTATCGACGAAGATGCGTTGTACAATGCAATTGTAGAAGGAAAAGTGGCAGGAGCAGCATTAGATGTATTCGAAGAAGAACCGTTTTTAGATCACAAGTTACTGAAACTTCCGCAGGTTATTGCAACACCACACTTAGGTGCAAGTACAGTCGAAGCACAAGAAATCGTTGCAGTAGATGTTTCTTACGATGTTGTGAGCTTTTTACAAGGTGGAGTAGTGAAAAATCCAGTAAACCTTCCATCTGTACCAAAAGATATTATGGCCAAAATTGAACCATACTTTAATCTAGTTGAAAAACTTGGTTCATTTTTAAGTGACTTAGCAGACGGAGTGGCGGAAGAATTAAATATTTACTACTCTGGTGAGCTAGCTAATATGACGGTAGGTCCACTGACTAGAAATGCAGTGAAAGGATTACTGAAAAGTAAGCTAGGGGAATCAGTCAATGATGTAAATGCTAAATTCCTTGCTGATCGGATTGGGATTGTTGTGAACGAACATAAAACAACGAAGTCTAAAGGTTTTATGAGCTTAATCACAGTAGAAGTAAAAACTGACAAGGAAACTCGTAAAGTATCTGGTACCCTTTTAAACGGCCTAGGAGCTCGAATTGTACGTGTGGATGATTTTGTTGTAGATGTTGTGCCAGAAGGTTATTTATTGTTCATTCGCCATAAAGACCAACCAGGTGCTATCGGACGTGTAGGGACGTTACTTGCTGCGGAAGGTATTAATATTGCAGGGATGCAAGTTGGACGTTCTGAAGTTGGTGGGGATGCAATTATGATGCTTTCCATTGATAAGCACGTGGAAGAGACAGGCGTCGAGCAGCTAAAGGGCTTAGCGGATATTTACGATGCGACACCGATTGATTTGTAATTTCATTTAGTTGGAATAATTCGGTGTTTAGTTGGAATAAATGCTGATTTAGTTGGAATAATTAAGAGTTTAGTTGGAAAAAATCTGCTTTTAGTTGGAAAATCATTAAATGAATAGAAAGAGCTTGTCTCCCAAGTCTATTTAGCGACTATGAGACAAGCTCTTTCTTTTGGCTCTATTCAAGAATTGCAAATAGCTCACGTAAGTTCTCAATCGTATAAGTAGGCTCTACTTCCTCACTTGCCGGTTTGTTTTCTCGGTTAATCCACACTGATCGTATACCGACTTTAGAAGAGCCAAGTATATCCGTCATCAAATTATCCCCAACCATCAGTGCTTCACCCGCTGTGATTCCGACTAAATCTAGCGCGTGTTCAAATATCGATGGGTCTGGTTTTCCTCTTCCGAATGCTCCGGAAATAAGAATATGGTCGAAGTATGGAGCAATTTCTGGTGAGATTTCTAATTTCGTATTTTGTAGGCTAGGCGATCCGTTTGTCATTAACAGAAGAGTGTATTTATCTTTTAATTGGTCGAGCACTTCAAAGGTTTCTTCATATATAAATGGACTTTCTTTTCGCATGTTAGGAAAGTATTCAGCGAGCTCCATTCCAAAAGCTTCATCATCAATACCTAATTTTTTTAATCCTCTTGTCCATGCTTGTTTTTGATATTCAGGGATGATCGCTTTCATCTTTTGGAAATCCTCGCTCGGGTCATCGAAAGTTCCCCATAACCCTTCAAAAGGATTTATACCAATCATTTGTGTAAAAGGACGTGTTTCATATGTATCATATAGGGCGCTTGCTTCTTCACGAACGGCAAGTTCTAGTGATGCTGCATCGACGTTTACTTTTGAAGCCGCATATGCGCATGTTTTTTGAAATGCGGTTTCCACGCTTTTTTTATCCCATAATAAAGTATCATCTAAATCGAAAAAAATAGCTTTCATTTCTGAATTTTCCCCCTTTACTATCTTACTTAATACTTTAACTTAGTAAAGGGGAAGTGTCACTAGAAGTAGAGCATTTTTTCAAGTGGACTATTTACTGGAACGAGACTTTCAATATCTTTAATGACAATAGGGAAAAACGGAAAATTATATACATATGGCGTAATCTCGTATAATTGAAAATAGATGACTAAACAATGGTCTGCAATATAATAATCTTGGTCTTTTCGTATTTCCTTAAATTCTCCGAGAAGTGGTACATCCCATTCGATAATTTTTTTATTGATAATGGCAGATAAGGTTTTGACATAATCGCTATTCGGTTTAAATAACTCTTGTAATGTATACATTTTCCCAGTAGTAATATCAAAAGTTAACGATTTGCAGACGGTTAAACCATGAGCACCGCCAGAAAAAGTGTAAACAATCAATAATATGCTTAAAATGCCCCGTTGATTATTTTTTATCTCATAATATCCAGTAATCTCTTGTACGCCTTCTGTATAAAAGCCTTGCTCGATCAACATTTTGTTAAGAAGTGTAATAATATCTGCATTAATCTTTTTTTCTATATGCGGATGGTGTAAGTTAGTTACAATAGGATAGTACACATTCACGGAAGGTGAATGTTTAAAAATACGCTTTGTTTCAATACGAACGGGTAGATTCAAGGTTCACAGCCTTTCGAAGTTATTAATAGATAGTATGAGTAGGAGGGGATACATATGTTTTTAAATAAAATCTCAATATTACATAGAGAAGCAAATATGAAGGATCAGTATCCGTTTACGATACCAACGATAAAAAATTTAACCGAAATCGAGCTCACAAGCAGTGTAACTTTCTTAGTTGGCGAAAATGGAACTGGTAAATCTACATTACTAGAAGGAATTGCGGATAATTGTGAATTTAATACTGCGGGTGGAAGCAGAAATAACTTATTTGAGGTAGATGCTTCCGAAAGTGCATTAGGAGAATATATTCGTTTGTCGTGGATGCCTAAAGTGACGAATGGTTTTTTCCTAAGGGCGGAATCATTTTATCAATTCGCTTCCCATATTGATGAGCTAGAAAGAGAACGTCCGGGCGTTTTAGATAGCTATGGAGGGAAGTCTTTGCACGAGCAATCACATGGGGAATCATTTCTTTCTTTATTTTTAAATCGCTTCAATGGACGTGCTATTTACTTATTGGACGAGCCAGAGGCAGCACTATCCCCACAAAGGCAGCTGTCTTTTTTGCGTATTATGCATGATCTTGTGGAAGAAGAAGATTGTCAATTTATCATCGCCACGCATTCCCCGATTATTTTAGGTTATCCTAATGCTACCATTCTTAGCTTTGATCATGGGGAAATTGAAGAAGTGGAATATGAAATGACGGGCCATTACCAAATAACCAAGTATTTTTTAGATCATCGTGAAAAATTTTTAGAGGAATTGTTAGCAGGTGAATAAATGACTGTCATTATGGCTTATTTGGACGATATGTTCTTTTTTATTTGTATAGCTCTCCCACTTGTGATTATTTGGCGTATCGCTCGCTGGAAGAAAAGAGGATTTAATGTAAAGGAAAGCTTGCATGAAATCGGGTTTCTTCTGTTTATATGTGTTCTCATCGGACTATTTTCTCAAACCATTCTTCCGAAGTCAGGAGCGGAGCAAGTCTATGGAACAGGCGTGAACTTACAGCTGTTTCGGGTTGTAAAAGAAACATATAATGCGATTGTGTATTTAGGATTTTGGCAACCTTTTTATATTAACTTTCTAGGAAATATTATTCTTTTTATGCCGATCGGTTTTTTGTTACCATTACTTTATAGAAGGATGGTATATTTTCCAAATACAGTAATCATGGGATTGTGCGTATCGCTTTTTATTGAAATTACGCAAATTCCTCAAAGTAGAAGCAGCGATGTAGACGATCTTTGGCTGAATACACTAGGTGCGTTTTTAGGTTATCTATGTTATTTGTTCATCCATAGACGTTTTCCAGTTATCACGAAAGCTTTTAAAAAGTAGTTTATTATCCTCTAATTTGGGTAAACATACATTGTATTAACTATGCAAGGAGACAACTATGAACATGCAAATGAAAGAATCAAAAATGGAAGAAAAACGTGATAATATAATTGAGGATCTAGTGAACAAAGGAATATTTAAAATCGATGGAAGACAATTATATCAACTAAATTATTATGAATTAATGAAAGAATATATAGCAGAAGAAGAAAGTGAAAAGTGCCTATAAATAAGGTGCTTTTTTTATGCTTAACTATTGATTTTATATAACGTTTCTTAGTATTAGAATCCATAAGGCAGCTTAGAGCAATTAATTGGTCAGTGAAAGCAATCACTTCTAATCGGAAAGCAATCACTTCAGCACGAAAGCAACCAATTCCTAAAACAGCAAGTTTACTTGGAGTGAGCCGACGATGACTGTGACTCATTTTTGGCAAACGTTGTGCAAATGCGTATTTATAAATTGTCATCACTCCCTAATCATAAAAAGCGATTCCTTTACTATAGGACATCCTATGCTTAGAAACTCTCTCATTTAAATAACATGGGTAAACTAAATACACTTAAAGTTCATGTATACTTTTTTAGTGAATTCTTTCAATTCCGAATCACTAATTGCCGATAATAAAAGTGTGGTACACTTGAATCAAACATAGATGAGGTGGAATAAAACTTGACTTTTTTACAAAATTTAAATGAAACATTACAAGAAAAATGGGCGAAAGCAAATTTCGCATTTGAGATGCCAATACAAACCAAACTAATCCCACATATGTTGGATGGTTCAGATATAGTAGCAGAATCTCCAACTGGAACAGGAAAAACATTAGCTTATGTTATTCCGCTTTTAGAGAAAGTAGACCCGACGAAGAAGCAAGTGCAAGCATTAGTAATCGTCCCTTCTCAAGAGCTTGGCATGCAAATTATTGAAGTTTTTCGTGAGTGGATTACAGGTACAGACATAACTGTTGCGCAATTAATCGGTGGAGCTAATATCCAAAGACAAATAGACACACTGAAAAAGAAGCCAACGATTGTCGTAGGAACACCTGGACGATTACAAGAACTTGTAAAGACGAAAAAATTAAAGATGCACGAAATTAAAACAATCGTATTAGATGAGGGCGACCAATTATTAAGCAGAGAACACCGCACTACTGTAAAAGGATTAATCGATGCAACAGTAGAAAGCCAACTCGTTGTTACTTCTGCAACAATTACAGATGAAATTGAGTTAGTAGCAGATAGAATGATGGATAACCCAGTACGTATTAAAGTATCAGCAGAAGAGATTCCTGCGAAGGGTGAAGTAATCCATAGTTTCGTTAAAACAGAGACAAGGGACAAAACAGATCTTTTAAGAAGACTCTCACACATAAAAGGGATGAAAGGACTCGCGTTTGTTAATAGTTTAGACCAATTGCTCATGAAGGATTCTAAATTATTGTATATGGATGCTCCAATTGTTTCCCTTCACTCGGAGATGAAAAAAGAAGAACGTAAAAAAGCATTGGATGATTTTAAAAATGGAAAAGTAAGCATTTTAATAGCTACAGATGTGGCTGCACGTGGACTCGATATTTCAGGTTTAACCCATGTCATTCATGTAGATGTTCCGCATTCGATCGAACAATATTTACATCGTTCTGGACGTACAGGTCGAGCAGGAAAAGATGGAGAAGTATTAACTTTATTAACTTATTCAGATGAAAAAACATATAAGAAATGGACAAAAGAGCTTCCGAGCAAACCGGTTCAAAAAATCTGGCATCGTGGTGCATTAATAGAAGGAAACTCTAAAACTGTAGAGAAAAAGGGGAAATAAAGATGAATTTCCAACAAAAGCTAGAAGAATACGCGGAGCTAGTTGTCAAAGTTGGCTTAAATATTCAAGAGGGGCAGCCATTATTAATTGGTACAACAACAGATACAATCGAATTTACAAGGCTTATCGTAAAAAAAGCGTATGAAGCCGGTGCAAAACGAGTAGATGTAAACTATACCGATGAATTAAATGCACGAGCATTTTATGATTTAGCTCCCGACGAAGCATTTCATGAATATCCAAAATGGTTAGCAATGCAGCGAGACGAGTTAATTGAAAACAATGGTGCATTATTATGGATAGATGCGGACAATCCAGATTTGTTGGAGGGAGTGTCAATTGACCGAATTTCCAATTTTCAAAAGGCGTCTGGAAAAGCATTAGAAAACTATCGAAAAGCAGTGATGAATGATGTGATTACTTGGTCGATTGTTGCAATTCCTTCTGAAAAATGGGCTGCTAAAGTATTTCCAGAGCTAGAATCGGAACGCCAAATGGAAGCGCTATGGGATCTTATTTTCAAAGTGGTGAGAGTTGGAGAAGGTACCGCGGTCCAAAAATGGAAAGAGCATATTAACAATTTGGAAAGTCGTGCTGCTCTTTTAAATGTAAAACGTTTTAAAAAGCTGCATTATAAAGCGGAAGGAACAGACATTCAAGTGGAGTTACCAAAAGATCATATTTGGCTAACAGGGGCTAGTAAAAATGCACAAGGTATTCCTTATATTGCAAATATGCCAACAGAAGAAGTGTATACAGCACCACTAAAAACTGGTGTAAATGGGTATGTAAAAAATAAGAAACCACTCGTATATCAAGGAAATATTGTAGACGACTTTACGTTGACATTTGAAAATGGTGCCATTACTAAAATAGAGGCATTAATTGGCAATGAACTTTTACAAGAACTAACACAAACTGATAAAGGAGCTAAGTATTTAGGGGAAATTGCATTAGTTCCGCATGAATCTCCTATTTCTGCTTCAAATGTATTGTTCTTCAACACATTATTCGATGAAAATGCATCGAATCATTTTGCGATTGGCGAGGCATATCCAACATGTGTAGAGGGAGCTCGCGGTTTATCTCATGAAGCGCTAGAACAAATCGGTCTTAATACATCCATCGTCCATGAAGATTTTATGATTGGTAGCGCAGATATGGATATTATGGGTGAATTAGAGGATGGAACAATAGAGCCTATTTTCCATAAAGGTACTTGGGCATTTTAAGGAGTGGAACAAAGCATGAAGAAATGGTTTGTTATAATCGTTTTTTTATTGCTTCCTTTTTCGGCTGCGTCTGTTGAAGCAAAAAGTCCGGAAGTGTATATTGCGATAGGTGATTCATTGGCAGCCGGGCAAACGCCAAATAGGGAAATTGATGCTGGCTATGCAGATTTAATAGCGCAGGAATTGAAACGTTCACGTCAGCTTGCTTTTTATTCGAAAGGGCTCGCTTTCCCGGGCTATACGACGGCTGACATCCTGTCCACTGTGCAATCAGAGGAAGCAAAAGAATTACTAAAAAATGCAACGCTCGTAACAATTTCTGCAGGAGCAAATGATTTACTAAGACTGGTGCAAGCAAACCCAGCAAATGGGTCACTTTCCTATCAACAAATTCCAGCTGATTTTGCCTTAAATAATGTACGAAAAAATATCGTTGAAATTATAAAAGAAGTAAAAAAAGCAACTCCAAAAGCAAAAGTTTATGTAATGGGGTATTATTTTGCTTATCCGCATGTACATGAAGCGCAAAAGCAAGGTGTTCAACAAGAACTTAGTACATTGAATTCCATATTAAAAACACAAGCAGAAAGTAACGGTGCAATATATGTATCTGTAGAAGAAGAATTTGCATCTCAAGACAAGGAACTTATTCCAAATCCGGCTGATGTACATCCTTCGATGGAAGGGTACCGGATAATGGCAAATGCGTTCTTTGCACATTATAATAAAAACTTACATGTACGACCAAACGAGTTACCAAATCCGAATCCTCTCTCATTTGAAGAAATTATAAAGAGTCAAAAAGAAACCGTAACATCACCAGTTTCCAGAATAGAAGGCTTCGAAAATTATCTATCATTAACAACATTAAAACCATACATTTAAAAAGCTGTCTCCCGAAAAAGGAGACAGCTTTTGATTATTTCGTTGTTTTTTTTGCTTGTATTGCCTTTTTTACAATCGGTAAGACGATTGGAGCTAATTTGATTGCAGTTTTTACGATCGCTTTTACTTTCATCATTATCTCTCCCTGGGTTTTCTCTATGCTGTCTATATTCCCATTATGAGTGTATCATAAACATTATCTTAAGACCTTAACGCCTTGTATAATATTCCAGATTAAAACAATTAAATAAATTATTATATAGATTATGATAAATAACAACGGCCCAAATGTTGCCCAAAAAGATGGTTTTTCAAACATTATGACCATCGAAGTAGAGGAGGGGATCGTAGTTGCAAATATACTAATAAATATAATAATCATAAGGACAACTGGTATGATATGAGAAAGAAGTGACTTTTTTGCATGATGTTTTACTTCTTTATCCTGTGAAACAAAAAAGACAATAATCGGTACAATGAATGGCGCAAATAATACACTAAAATAGGATAATGCACTTAACATTTTATTATTAACCACTTATCAGGACCTCCTTTCCATTTGATCACAATAATTCATTCCAAAATAAATGAAATTAAAATTTCTTTAAATCGCTCCACAGATGAAATCAAAACATATTCTTTTTCTCCATGCCAATCAGCACCACTTGGTCCAAACTCAATTGCCCCTGCACCTTTTTCCGCATAAAATCGAGTATCAGCAGAGCCATGTTGACCAAATAACTTAGTTGGGCGAGCGGATAAAGTAGAAGTTACTTGTTGTAGTTTTTTTACATATTTATTGTTTTCTTCTGTCGTAACGGCAGGTGCAGTAGAATGAAATATGACCTCGCTATTTGGGTAGAGACTGCTAGTCATATATTTTATTTCCTTTATAATGTCTACTGCATGTTGGCCGGGAACAAAACGAATATCATAGGACATAATACATTCGTCCGGGACTACATTGTATCTTTCACCTGCATGTATTTTTGCCAAGTTTAAAGATGGATAATCATAAAATGTATTACTAGCTGTTAAAAAAGAAAGCTTACGCATTTCCTGATCGAAAAGGAATGCTTGCTCAATCGCATTAATTCCTTCCCATGGGCGACTTCCATGACTAGATTTTCCTTTTAAAACGATATCTAATTGGACAATTCCTTTCGCTTGTAATCCAATATGTAATTGAGTCGGCTCACCACAAATAACGAAATCTCCGTGAAATCCATGATCGACAAGATACTTTGATGTATCTCCTGAAGTTTCTTCATCTGTTACAATATGCAATTGTACTTTTTGGGAAATTTTTTGGGGGACCAATGAAAGCTCATAGAAGGCTTGCATCATCGCTGCTACGCCAGCTTTCATATCGGCAGCACCTCTTCCAAATAACAAATCACCCTCTATATAAGGAACGAATTGTTCTAGCTCCCCAGGAACAACATCGACGTGCCCGTTCCATATGATACAATCATCACCACTGCCTATTTCTGCAACAAGCATAAGTTTACCGTCATGTTCATATACTGTTGGTGTAATACCACGTTTTTCAAGCCAAGTTTTACAAAATAAGAGAGCTTCGTTCGCTCCTTCTAAATCATCACTTTTAATACGGATTAAATCTTTCAATAACTCTATCATTTGTAACCCCTCCGTTATTTTTTATTTCTATAAGTATACCAATGAAGGAAGAGGGGTTGCATTCCTTATTTTACACTGCTACAATGAACTCGAACTAAATAATTCATAACCACAAGGGGCGTCGCTTATGCGGCTGAGATCGTACCCTTCGAACCTGTAAGTTAATGCTTGCGTAGGGATGTGGATGGAAACTGACAATCGCGCGATGTCTGGGTCTATCCCGGGTGTCGTTTTTTTGTGGGCAAAAAAGGGGATTACAATGAGAAATCAAAGAGTATTATTATTAGTGGAAATAGCTATATTTGCAGCTTTAGGATATGTATTAGATATGATTGGATTTAGTATGCCACAAGGTGGATCCGTTACATTTGTGCTAGTGCCAATTATTTTGATTGCTTTCAGACGTGGAGTTGTAGCAGGTCTCATCACTGGATTTTTAATCGGTTTGTTGCAAGTAGTGACTGGACGTTTTTACCCAGCACCGCTGTCTTTTGAAATTGTAGTTTTACAAGTAGCAATCGATTATTTTATCGCGTTTATGGTGGCAGGATTCGCTGGTTTCTTTAGACCGGCATTTATAAGAGCGTTGGAAAACAAGGACACGAAGAAAATGGCTTCAGTCGTTATTGCTGGAACGTTTATCGCGGCATTTCTTCGTTATTTAGCACATGTAACATCTGGATTTCTATTTTTTAGTGAATTTGCTGGAGATCAAAATCCGGTTTTATATTCGATCATATATAATTCTACTTATATGATACCAGTATTTTTAGTCGCGGCATTTATTTGTACGGTGTTGTTCGTAAAAGCACCACGCCTTTTACTGCCGAATAGAGTATAAATATGATATGATTATTGTACAGTTAATGGAGAAGGGATCTTATATAGATGATTGTACAAACAAATGAAGAGTTAGAAGCGTTAAAAAAAATCGGCCGTATTGTAGCAGAAATACGCGATGCGATGCAGGCAGCAACAAAAGCTGGTGTTACTACCAAGGAGCTAGATGAAATTGCAGGCAAAATGTTTGCAGAAACAGGTGCCATTTCAGGACCAAAAGGTGAATATGATTTTCCGGGATATACTTGCATTAGCGTAAATGAGGAAGTTGCGCACGGAATTCCGGGATCACGTGTCATTCAAGAAGGGGATATGGTCAATATTGACGTGTCTGGGTCATGCGATGGATATTTTGCTGACACTGGTATTTCATTCGTCGTGGGAGAAGGCTATTCAGAAAAAGAAAAACTATGTACAGTAGCAGAAAGTGCCTTCAATCGTGCGATGTTAAAAGTGAAGACAGGTGCTCGCCTAAACCAAATCGGTAAAGCTGTAGCTAGAGAAGCAAAAGACAATGGTTTACATGTTATTATGAACTTAACGGGGCATGGAATTGGAAAGTCACTTCATGAAGCACCTCAGCATGTACTAAATTATTATGATGCTTGGGATCCAACGATTTTAAAAGAAGGTATGGTACTTGCGGTAGAGCCATTTATCTCCGAAAAAGCAGAACATATTGTAGAGTCTGGAGATGGATGGACGTTCGTTACACCTGATAAATCATTGGTAGCTCAAATAGAGCATACAATTGTAGTTACAAAAGAAGGACCGATTTTGTTAACAAAATTAGATTAAGCCATTCAAAAACGCCACCGAAATATTTATTTCGATGGCGTTTTTTTGATGAACAGGATGCCTACCACTAGCACACTGCTTAAAAATATAGAAGCGGTTGAAATGAGTAACTCGTTAAACATATGACGAACGGCTAAACCTAAAAATGCCCAGATAAAAACAATTACTATCGCACGATCAGCGAAATGATATCGGAAATGAAGGGCGATAGCTGTGGCAATAGTTAAGAAAATAACTGTCCACAGTGATTTTGTAATTCCTAAACCACTGAATTCATAGTAAGTTAAAAGATAATCGAGATTGATAAACGTCATGATAAAAATCCAACCAAAATAAATAGAAATAGGCAATCTACTCATCCAATTTTGTTGTAGAACTGGATAAGTTATATAAAGTAAAAATAAGGTTCCAAGCAAAGCAATCATTGAAATTAATGAGTAATGAAACAGCTCAAAATGCCAAAAAAGAATCCACGCTATTTGAAAAATAGAAGTAAAGGCGAAGAGTAGAACTCGTTTTAAAGGGAGTTGTCGCATAGCCGAATACTCTTTAATACTATTCCAAATCCAACATACTAATAATAGATATATGATGAACCAAATGCAAAATACATAATGGGCAGGTGTGAAAAATATCGGAAGTCTATTTAAAATACTTACAGTTGTTTGACCATTTATAGGAAGCGTGTTGGCAAGTATATGTACAGTTATAGTAGCTATTAAGCTTAAAATCAAAAGGATTATTTTGACCATTCGATCTCCTCCTTCTCTATAGTAAGTATACCTTTGAAATAATCGTTCGACAAATTACAATTATGAATATTATGTGACGAAAACCGGATAATCGAGTAGCACAAAACATGGTATACTAGATTTCTAAATAAACTGTCACTTTAGGGGGAAATTTAAAATGATTGAAGAAAATTATTCAGTTGTATGGGATTTAGATTCTTTTTTTGTAGGGGGAAGTAGTTCAACGGCACTTAGAAAGCATTTGGATGAAGTGAAAAATAAATTGGTAGCCTTTGAAGAGGAACTGAAAGGCTTTTATACACCATCATCCATCCAAGATGTAAACAAAATAGTACATACAATTGACAAGTTGAAGGATATTGCAGTGAATTTATCAGAAGCTGGGGCAGTAATCGGTTGCTTCCAAGCTCAAGACACAACAGATAAACAAGCGGCATTATTAGAAGGGGAAGTAGGAATGCTATATGCTAAACTATCCTCCTCCATGCTTACCATCCAGCAAAAGATTGGACAAACAGAAGGGACAGTATGGCAAGATTTGCTTCAAACAAATGAACTTTCTACATTTGCATTTGTATTAAACGAATGGAGAAACGAAGCAAAGCTAATGCTATCTGAAAAAGAAGAAGATATGATCACAAATCTAAGCGTTGATGGATATCATGCTTGGGGTCAACTATACGATATGCTTGTAGGTGATGTTCGCATCAAGTTAACATTAGATGGAGTGGAAAAAGTGTTATCTGTTGGACAAGCGAATAATTTAAGCTCACACGAGGACGCTGCTATTCGTAAAGAATCATTTAATGCGTTAGAAACTGCTTGGACAGAGAAAGAAGACTTTTTTGCAAAAACGCTAAACCATATAGCTGGCTTTAGACTTGCTGTATACGAAAAAAGAGGCTGGGATTCCGTTTTACAAGAACCGTTGCAAATCAATCGCATGAAACAAGAAACACTGGATGCAATGTGGGGAGCTATTTCCAAAAACAAAGCACCTTTTGTTGAATATTTACAGAGAAAATCGGCTATGCTAGGCGAAAAAAGAATGCATTGGTATGACCTGGATGCACCAGTTAGCGCTTCTACTGAAAAAATGGACTTTCAACAAGGTGCAGCATTTATCTTGAAGCATTTCAAAGAGTTTGGACCTAAACTAGCAGCGTTTTCTAGAAATGCTTTTGAAAAAGGGTGGATAGAAGCGGAAGATCGTCCGAACAAACGACCAGGAGGTTTTTGTACGGGGATGCCTGTTTCAGAAGAGTCACGTATTTTTATGACGTATAGTGGATCTATGTCCAATGTTTCGACGCTTGCTCATGAATTAGGACATGCTTTTCACTCATATGCTTTAAGACCGGTACATTGGATGAATCGTCAGTATGCAATGGGAGTAGCGGAGACGGCTTCCACATTCGCTGAAATGATTGTTGCAGATGCTGCAGTAAAAGAAGCGAAAACAGACGAAGAAAAAATCGCTCTTTTAGAAGATAAGATTCAACGTAGTGTAGCATTTTTTATGAATATCCATGCTCGCTATTTATTTGAAACTAGATTCTATGAAGAACGTAAAAAGGGAATGGTCTCTGCAACAAGATTAAATGATTTGATGGAAGCCGCTCAGAAAGAAGCATATGGCGATGCGCTAGAAACAACTCATCCACATTTCTGGGCTTCTAAATTACATTTCTATATTACAGATGTACCTTTTTATAACTTCCCATATACGTTTGGGTATCTATTTTCTTTAAGTATCTATGCAAAAGCTATTACAGAAGGATCTAGCTTCGAAGAGAAATACATTTCTCTACTTCAAGATACGGCAGTAATGACAGTGGAAGATTTAGCAATGAAGCATTTGGGAGAAGATATTACGAAAGAAGCGTTTTGGATTAAAGGTATCAACCTTTGTATTCAAGATGTGAACGAATTTATTCAATTTACTAATGCAAAAGGGTGAAAAAAGTTTGGTTTACTTAGAAGGGGATACTTGTTATCTACAGACGTTAAGTATAAAAGATGCACCGAGTTTAGCAGATCTTGTCTATCGAAACAAATATTATTGGTCCGTTTATGAACCTCTGCACCGAGACGACTATTACACTACTACCGTTCAAAGAGAGAAAATTAGAGAATCCCTGCTGTTGATGCAAGAAAAAAGAGAATTTGGTTTTGGCATCTTCGAACATCATACGGATAGAATGATAGGTCATATCTCATTATATAGCCTAAAAAGAATGCCCTTTTCAAGTGGACTAATTGGTTATTCAATTGATGAACAATTTGTTGGGAAAGGGATAGCATCGGAGGCAGTACATATCGTCAAATCTTTTGGATTTGAACATGTCCATTTAAATCGCATAGAGGCATATGTATCTCCTAGAAATATTGGTTCTATTAGAGTGTTAGAAAAAAATGAGTTTTTGCGCGAAGGATTGCTACGAAAGCTTTTGTTTATTAACGGTAAATGGGAAGATCATTATATGTACGCTTCACTTAGTGAAGAGCATTGAAAGGGGAAGAGTCTTTATAGAAAAATAAAAAGCCGGTTGTTTCATTTCTGAACAACCGGCTTTTTAATTGCTTTTGGAAATTATAAAATTATGACTTGTGGATTACTTTCTACTAGTGATTCCCCGTGGGGCAGACATAGGCGCTTGCGCTTTTGTTCTGTCGATTTCCCAGGAAATAAATTAATTCTTGTCGATTGAACCATCTGCAACTAAGTCTAAACGTCCAGTAGTAGGATCAATAATCAGACCATGCACAGGAATGCTTGGTAGAATGAGCGGATGGTTTCTGATCAATTCCACACTATGTAAAACACTTTCTTTTACGTCAGAAAAGCCTTCTAACCATTTATCCATATTAACACCAGAGTATTTTAATACATCGAAAGTATGCGGTTCTACGCCTCTTTCAATCATTTTTTCTACTAATTTATCTGGTTGAATTGCACTCATACCACAATCATGATGACCGACGACAAAAATTTCATCTGCTTGAAGTTCATAAACAGCGACAATCAAGCTTCTCATAATACCACCAAACGGATGATTAATAACGGCGCCGGCACTCTTTACTATTTTGACATCACCATTTTTGATGTTCATTGATTTGTAAAGCATCTCTGTAAGTCTCGTATCCATACATGTTAAAATGACCATTCGTTTATCTGGAAATTTCGTAGTTACATAAGGTGTGTATAGTTCGTTTTCTACAAAAGATTTATTGAATGCTAAAATTTCATTTAACTGTGACATAGTATTGCCCCTTTGATAATAATTTTCTTTTATTTTATATGAAATTAAAGGGGATTGCTTGAAATTTGTTTCGAGTCTATTTTGCTACCTTTTGTTTGCGTTCAGATATGAAGTAAGATTTTCCTGTTCCAATAGCAACAGATTGTAGCGGTTCAGGTGCAAGGTGAACCGGCACTTCAATAACGCTTGAAAGCCATTCTTTTATATCTTTTAATAGGGCACCGCCGCCCGTAAGTACTACGCCATGATCTACGATATCCCCTGAAAGTTCAGGTGGGCATGTTTCAAGTGTTGCACGGACTACTTCTAAAATACTTTCAAGTGATTCTTTTAAAACTCCTTGAATTTGTGTAGAAGAAAGATGGATTGTTTTAGGTAAACCAGTAACAACATCTCTTCCGCGCACATCCATTTGTTCCACAGTATGAGGGACTAATGCATGACCAATTGTTTTCTTAATATTTTCTGCAGTTGGCTCACCAATGATGACATTATATTCTTTTCGAACAAAATGGATAATCGCTTCATCCATTCGATCACCTGCAGTTTTTACTGTGTTAGAAGCGACTACGCCACCAAACGATATAATACCAACCTCTGTTGTACCTCCACCAATATCCACAATCATACTTGCAACAGGCTCGTTTACTGGAAGACCAGCGCCGATTGCTGCAGCTACAGGTTCTTCCATCAGTTGTACTTCTTTTGCACCGCTTTGACGTACCGCATCTTGAATTGCTCTACGTTCAACTGAAGTTGCGCCAGAAGGAGTACAAACAATAACAGTCGGTTTTCTTAGTGCAGTGCCTAATTTTTTACTAGCTTTTTGCATAATTAATTTTAGTAATTGAGTCGTAGTATCAAAGTCCGCGATGACGCCATCTTTTAACGGGCGTACTACTTCGATTGAAATAGGTGTTTTACCTACCATTTTTTTTGCTTCTTCACCGAAAGCTACTATTTCTTTTGTCTTTGTATTAATTGCCACAATAGTTGGTTCATCTATAATTAAGCCTTTGTTTTTTGTATAAACTAATGTATTTGCTGTTCCTAAATCTATTCCAATATGTGCGTTTGAAAACATTTTTGTTCCTCCAATCCAATCGAACATTATAAGTGTAAGTGCCTATGCAAGCCTTCAGGGTCATGCGTCGCATTCTAGATACTTAGTAAGTATAATAGATAATTATAGGTTTGCCATATGTTATATGTTGGAAGTTTACGTATATTTCATTAGGAAATGGTTATATAAGATTAAAAGGTTTTGTTATATTGATATAATAGTACTACTTAGTCATAAATTTGAAACACTATTGTTACGAAAATGAAAGGAAAAAGAGACGTAATGACATCTAATTTAGTTAAAAATGAGGAAGTATCCAATTTTGGATTTGTAATATAGGATAGTTCTCGATAATTTTGTTGCACTACCTATTCTTACTTAACAATAATAAACAAAAAAACAACCGCATAAAATGCGGTTGTTTGTATTATTTAGAAGGTTTTGGATCTACTTGGATTGCATCGTGTGTGTTCATGCCTTTAGCGAAGTAATGAATAATTGCATATCCTGAGATTCCTATACATACTGCAAAACCAAGAACGGTAACTGTGAATAAGCCCATTGTTAAACACCTCACTAGTTATGATACTATCATTATAGCTTAGATGACGTGAAAAAGTAAGAAGAAATATTTAGAAGCGAATACGTCTAACTAGAACGCCCAGTTACCATTGCGGAAAATAGGTTCTGTAGTTCCATCTTCTTTTATGCCGTCTATGTCCATCTTGTCTGAACCAATCATAAAGTCTACATGTGTGATACTCTCATTCAATCCATTTTCCGCGAGCTCATCACGACTCATTTTCTTCCCACCCTCGATACAGAAAGCGTATGCACTTCCGATAGCCAAATGGTTAGAAGCATTCTCATCAAATAATGTGTTATAAAATAGTAAATGAGAGTTAGAAATTGGTGAATCGTGCGGTACAAGCGCTACTTCTCCTAAATAGTGAGAGCCTTCGTCAGTAGCAACAAGATTTTCCAACACTTCTTGACCTTCTTCTGCTTCTACTTTTACAATACGACCTTCTTCAAAAGTGACTGTAAAATTATCAATTATATTCCCGCCATAGCTTAATGGCTTACTGCTTGCAACATATCCTTGTACACCTGTTTTTAAAGGAACTGTAAATACTTCTTCTGTTGGCATATTTGCCATGAAATCTTCGCCTTTTTCGTTGACGCTACTTGCCCCACACCATAGATGTCCTTTTGGAAGTTCGATAACTAAATCTGTTCCAGGAGCAGTATAACGGAGTTTTTGATAGTTTTTATTATTTAAGTAATCTACTTTTGCATGTAAAAGCGTATCATGTTCTTTCCATGCTGCGACTGGGTCTTCTAAATCCGCACGAACTGCTTTGAAAATAGCCTCCCATAGGGCTGGTAATTGTTCTTCTTCAGCTAGCTCTGGGAATACTTTACTAGCCCAATCTTTTGACGGGGAGGCGATTACTGTCCAACTGATTTTATCTGATTGTACGTACTGACGATATTTACTTAATGCTTGCCCAGTAGCTTTTTGGAAAGCTGCAATTTTAGCTGTGTCCACTCCCTTTAATAGATCTGGGCTTTGGCTCATAATGCTCATAAATGCAGCGCCTTCTTCAGCTAATAGTTCTCGTTCTTGTACCTTCCAAGAAGGATAATAGTCGAAAGAATCCTTTGGAGCTAACTCGTAACGTAAGCGTGTAATCTCATCATCTGAGAAGTCTACAAATACTTGAGCTGCTCCAACTTCATAAGCTTTTTTCGTAATTAATCGGACAAGCTCTACACTATCGATTGAAGCCGCAATGTATAACTTCTGCCCTGGTTGAATATTTACCCCAACCTCTACTGCTAAAGCAGCATATTTTTCTAGTTTTTGATTGAACAAAGACATTTTCCTTCACCCTTTCTATACATAATTCATAGTATCAGTTTTTTGAATGCTATGACAATATACATTGGAGTTAAAAAAGTAGAAAATTGTTCACTATTAATAGGTTTATATCACTGAAAAAGAAAGTTTTATATTCAAACTTCGACAATATTGCCGAAATAAAGTAAAGAAATAGAATGTGGAGGTTACGAGATTGGATAAATCTACCGTTTTTGGTCTTATAATTGCTATAGTTTCCTTATTAGTAGGGATGTTTTTTAAAGGAGTTACACCGGACGCACTTTTAAATCCAGCTGCTATTTTCATCATTATTTTTGGGACTGTTGCAGCAGTTGTTATCGCATTTCCGATGAGTGAATTAAAACGAGTTCCTAAACTTTTTGGGGTACTCTTTAAAGATGATAAATTAGAGTCAGATGCAGAAATTATTAAGATGTTCTCTAGTTGGGCGGATTTAGCTCGTAGAGAAGGGTTGCTTGCTTTAGAAAGTAAGTCTACTGAGGTGACGGATCCCTTTTTGAAAAACGGTTTAACATTAGCCATTGACGGTCAAAATGCGGATTATATTCGAGATGTATTATCCGAAGAAATTGACGCATTAGAAGATCGCCATGCTGGAGGGGCTTCAATATTCTCACAAGCAGGAACTTATGCACCGACACTTGGAGTACTGGGTGCGGTTATCGGTCTTATCGCTGCCTTAAAGGATATGAATGATATTGAAAAATTAGGTCATGCCATTTCGGCGGCGTTCGTTGCAACGCTTTTGGGGATTTTCACAGGTTATGTAATTTGGCACCCATTTGCAAATAAATTAAAGCGAAAGTCCAAACAAGAGGTTCGTCAAAAGACGATGATGTTAGAAGGTATTCTTTCCGTATTGGAAGGAGATTCCCCTCGTGTTATTGAACAAAAATTAGCTTCTTATTTGTCGATGGCGGACCGCAAGAAAATTTTAGGTGGAAGCGGGGAGGATGGCCTTGGCAAGGAAGCGTAAAAAGCATAAAGAGGAAGAGCATATGGACGAATCTTGGCTTATTCCATATGCCGATATTCTGACATTATTATTAGCCTTGTTCATTGTACTCTTTGCAGCAAGCACAGTAGATCAACAAAAATTGGAGAAGATGTCACAAGTATTTGACCAAATATTCGATGGTGGGACAGGCTTTATGGACAATCCGTCTCCTTTAGATGTACCAGTAGTGCCAAATCAAACAAATGAGTCAGAAGAAAGCTCTGCCTATATAGAAGACCAACAAGCCTTAGCTGGTATTCAAGATAGCGTCGATGAATATATTGCAGTGAATGCACTAGAAAAGCAATTTGCTACAAAGTTAACAAATGAAGGTTTGCTCGTTACTATTCGAGATAATATATTATTTGAGATGGGACAAGCAGAAGTAAAGCCAGAGTATCGACAAATCGCGGAAGATATATCGGATCTTCTTATATTTGATCCGCCTAGAAACGTTGTTATTACTGGACATACAGATAATATTCCAATATCAAGCAGTGAATTTTCATCTAACTGGGAACTAAGTGTTATGCGTTCTGTTAACTTTTTAAAAATTTTAGTAGAAAATAATACGATCGACCCTCTATATTTTAGTGCGAAGGGATATGGTGAATTTAGACCTGTAGCTTCCAATGATACTGCGGAAGGTCGTGCTCAAAATAGAAGAGTCGAAGTACTTATTCAACCACGTGTATTAGAAGACGGTACATTAAATGACTCTCCACAGTAATACTACAACTGACAACTAATTTTTGGTTGTCAGTTTTCTTTTGACTTTTTGAAACAAAAGTTTATAATTAAAACAAAAGTTCATTATCGCGGGAAAGGAGGAAATGAATTGGACTCAAAAGAAGTTAAGATTTTGAACTATCTTAAAAAGAATCCATACGCTTCTCAGTTAGAAATTGCAAATGAATTACACATGTCTAGACCTGCTGTTGCTAATATTATTTCTGGTCTTATTAAAACTGGAAAGATAACTGGAAGAGCCTATATTTTACCCGAAAACAAAGAAATTATTTGTATTGGCGGAGCGAATGTAGACAGAAAATATATAGTGAAAAGCGTCTTGCAAATGGGAACATCCAATCCAACGACGAGCTTACAGAGTATCGGTGGAGTTGCAAGGAATATTGCGGAAAACTTAGGGAGATTAGGCCATAGTGTACGCATGCTTACTGTAGTAGGCAATGACATGGAATACGAATCCATTGAGAAAGCTTCAAGCCCTTGGATGAATTTATTTTCCGTTGAAAAATTATCAAATTATCAAACAGGGACTTACTCTGCAATTCTAGACACATATGGAGAGATGTTGTTTGCTTTAGCAAACATGGACATTTACGATCAATTCACAGTAGAGTATTTGAAGAAACAGGAGACACATTTAACGAAAGCCCAGCTGCTAATCATTGATATGAATTGTCCAAAAGATGTCATTGAATATGTACAAACCATATCAATAGGCTATAAAATACCACTCGCTATTATTCCGGTTTCTTCTCCGAAGATGAACAGAATGCCGGAGTCTTTAGAAGGAATTGAATGGTTAATAACAAATAAAGATGAGGCAGAAACTTATTTCCATATGACAATAGAAGATGATTCCTCATGGAAAAAAGCAGCAGAGCTATTCGTAGAAAAAGGGATAAAACAAGTGGTTGTAACAGGTGGTAGTAAAGGTGTTGTATTTGCTGGTCAGCAAATTGAAACAACTATAGCCCCAGCAATACATGCAGACGACATTGTAGATGTAACTGGAGCAGGAGACGCATTTGTAGCTGGAACATTACATGCGTGGCTAGAAGGCGTAGAGATAACCGAAGCGGTACAAACGGGGATGGTCAATGCCAATAAAACGCTTCAGTCTGCTGAAACGGTTCGTACAGAACTTACAAAAATCGGTTTAAAAAATGAAATGGAGGAATATAAATTATGAAACAATATTTAACATATTCACAAGAAGTAGAACAAGGGATGGCAGCAGGAAAACCAATCGTAGCATTAGAATCAACAATCATTTCACATGGTATGCCTTATCCACAAAACGTAGAAATGGCTAAAAAAGTAGAACAAATTATTCGTGATAATGGAGCAGTACCAGCAACAATCGCTATTATGGATGGCGAGATTAAAATCGGTCTTTCCAATGAAGATTTAGAAACACTTGCTACAAGTAAAAATGTAAGAAAAACATCAAGAAGAGATCTTGCATATGTAGTAGCTTCTAAAGAAATTGGCGCTACAACAGTTGCAACTACGATGATTTGTGCGGAACTTGCAGGCATCAAAATGTTTGTAACAGGTGGAATTGGTGGCGTACATAGAGGCGCTGAAACGACTATGGATATTTCTGCTGACTTAGAAGAACTTGCTTCTACAAATGTAGCAGTTGTATGTGCTGGTGCAAAATCTATCTTAGATATCGGTTTAACTTTAGAATATCTAGAAACAAAAGGCGTGCCAGTAGTAGGTTTTGGAACAGATGCATTCCCAGCATTCTATACAGCAACAAGCCCATTTGCTGCTAACTTCCGTTTAAACGAACCAAAAGAAGTAGCGGATATGCTTAAAGTGAAATGGGAACTAGGATTAAACGGAGGAGCAATTATTGCAAACCCAATCCCAGCAGAATTCTCATTAGATGAAGCTTATATCAATGACATCATCCACACAGCGTTAAAAGAAGCAGAGGAAAACGGCATTAAAGGGAAAGATGTAACACCTTTCTTACTTGGCAAAGTAAAAGAGTTAACAGAAGGTAAATCATTAGAATCGAATATTGAGCTTGTGTATAATAATGCAAGAGTTGGAGCTCAAATCGCAGTTGAATTAAATAAATAAATTAATCAGGTCACATAAAAAAATTCCTTCCCAACGTTATATTGGGAAGGAATTTTTTATTTACGTAAACTTCCAAGTTCAGCGGCGATCGCTTGCATTTCACTTGGGCTAAAAGAATCTCTTTTTTTCACCATTTCATATAAATAGACTAAATCTTCATATTGAGATGCATTAAAATGTTCTGACTTCATTGCATCTACGTTTACCATACGAAGTTTTTCTTTTATCGTTTCAATCATGTATGCTACATTCTCCGCAGAAGGTTCTGATAAATTCATCTTTGTTATCCTGCCTTTCCTACATTCTTATTTCCAATGTTAATGGGAAGCGAGAGGGTGAGTCAAGAAGATTATAAAATACTTTGTTTTATTCCTTCGAGTCGGGGGTATAATTAATTTATATTAACTTATATAACGGAGGTAATGAGATGAGTGAGAGCAAATTTGTAAAAGGCGTTGTATGTGGTGCACTTATTGGTGGTGCATTAACGATGTTAGATAATAAGACGAGAAATGCAGTTGTCCAAAAAACGAATAGTCTGGGACGCCAAATAAAATATTACAGTACAAATAGACAAGAGCTGAAAGCGACCCTCGAGGAACAAGTAACGAAATGGAAATCATTTTATGAACAAATTAATTCGGATGCGACTTACATATCGCAAAAAGTAAATGAAGTAAAAGAAATGACTCCTCAAGTCAAAACATTACTAACGGATACGAAGGAAGCATTCGCCCAATCGAAAGAGGAATACAAATCTATTGTAGACCCTGAATCAGAAGAATATATCGTCAAGCAATAAATAATAATGAAAGGAGGGGATAGAATGAACCCCGAAAAAGAACAAGAGCATAATTTGAAGGCGCATTCTTCCTCCTCTGATAATTGGTTTAATAAATTAAAGTTTCTTAATATGAAAAAGAAGGATAAAAAGATAGAAGAGCCCCAAGACTTAACAACATGGAAAGGATATTTCAAACATTTAATCGTACATATCCAAAAAACAGATATAACGGGACTGGCGGCTCAGCTTGCTTATTTCTTTTTATTATCCTTATTTCCCTTACTTATTTTTATTGTTACCCTATTACCTTATTTAAATTTAGACGAAGCACAAGTATTTCGTTTTCTAGAAAATTACGCTCCACAGGATGTATATCTTCTCATTGAGGATACTGTTTCAGACATTTTGCTGACTCGAAACGGTGGACTGTTGTCTATCGGGATAATAGGTACTATTTGGTCTGCTTCCAATGGTATGAATGCAATTGTTAAGTCATTAAATAGATCTTATAATTTAGACGAAACAAGACCATTTTTTATCGTACGTGGTTTATCGGTTGTCTTTACTTTAATTATGATAGTATTGTTTGCCGTAATGTTAGTCTTACCGGTGTTTGGACAACAGATAGGTACTATATTATTTTCTTATTTTGGCTTTGAAGAAGGGTTTGTGAAAATTTGGAATAGTTTAAGGTGGGCGATTACCCCAATCATTATGCTAATGGTTCTCACTGCATTATATTGGATTGTCCCAAACCAAAAGCTGTTTTTACGTAGTGTATTTCCAGGAGCAATATTTGCAACGGTAGGCTGGATCATCGTATCACTAGGTTTCTCATACTATGTTAGCAATTTTGGGAATTATTCTTCCACCTACGGTAGTATCGGTGGAATCATCGTGCTTATGTTGTGGCTATATATATCCGGAATCATGCTATTAGTTGGCGGTCAAATAAATGCCGTGACACAGGAACGAAAAATAGCAATAGAAAAAGCAGAGGGAAAAGATTAATCCCTCTGCTTTTATTTTGTTCATGATATAGAGAAACTGCGAAGTAGTTAGTTGATGAAGTTGTCCGCTAGATTTTCACTGCAGTCGTACGCTTTCCGCCGGGTGAGCGATGAGCCATTCCCTCCGCTTAGGGCGTCGTTGGAATGTCTCATTTTGCTCAGGCGGAGGAACAAAGGCTAAGAACGCCACATCGTGTGGCAACGCCTTAGAAACCAACATCCTGTTGGCCTCGGCAGGAGTCGACGCCAGTAGCGAAAATCTATAATAACTGCTTGTTTATTCATTATTGGCTTGCTAAAACCAACTATTAAACAGTTTCTAAACTGGGTAAATCCAATAAATGGTGGAGTGCGAGAATATCCACTGTGACTGCGATAAACTAGCCCCTGAACACGACAAAGTCGATGCTTTTTGTAAAGCCATCCCCAATAATGCGCCATTATTCTCTGCGTCTCACTCCAAGTAAACTTGTTTTATGAATAATTGGTTGCTCTCAGGGGCAATTTGGTTGCTTTCAGACTGCCTCTAGTTGCTCTCAGAATAGAACTGGTTGCTTTCACCAGTTTTTGATTGCCCTTAGCCATTTTCTGGGAGATATTTATTCTGTCGCTACATAATTGGAGGGATTTAGTGCGGCCGCGCGAGACTCCTGCGGGAAAGCGAGGCAGACGAGACCCTGCAGTCGCTCGTCCGCGGAAAGCGAAGCGCCGCCATGCTAAATCATAGTGGTCACTTTCTTCCACTCACTACTTCGCAGTTTCCTTATTATGTGCGGTAATTCCCTTTATTGTCTTAAGCCCGAGACAGACGCTTTAGCGCTTTTTTAGTTTCTATTCAACATTCTTAACCCATTTAAAATTACTAAGATTGTACTTCCTTCGTGACCGATAACACCTAATGGTAAATCTACTACTTGTAGGAAGTTGGAAATGATGAGTACAGCTATAACGGAAAGAGAAAATACAATATTTTGTTTCACGATTCGTTGCATTTTACGTGACATTTTCACCGCATAAGCAATTTTAGATAAATCATTTTTCATTAGTACAACATCCGCAGTTTCAAGTGCTACATCTGTTCCTTCACCCATTGCAAATCCTGTCGTTGCAGTCGCAAGAGCAGGCGCGTCATTTATCCCATCTCCGACCATTCCTACGAATTTGTACTCTTTCAATAAAACTTTCATCTGTTCGACTTTTGTTTCTGGAAGACATTCCGCATAATATTGATCGATACCAGCCTCTTTGGCGATTGCTTTTGCTGTTGTTTCGTTATCTCCTGTAAGCATAACTGTTTTAATGCCTAAAGAGTGGAGGAGTTTTATCGCTTCTTTTGCTTCCTCTCGTACCGTATCTTTTAATGCAACAGCAGCCGCAATTCCTTTTTCATCGCGCATAAAGATCACGGTTTTTCCTTCTGTTGCTAATGTTTCTGCTATGCCATGATGGAATGCGAGTGCATCTTCTTTATTGACAAAGTCAGGTTTTCCAACGCTTATCGTTTGACCGTTTAAATTGGCTTGTAAGCCGAATCCAGGTTTATCTTCAATTGGAAGAGAGGGCAGTTGTTCAATCCCATTCTTTTTTGTATAGGCTGTAATAGCTTGCGCTAAAGGATGATTGGACTGCGCTTCAATCGTTGCTAAAGTAGTTAGTGTCTCATTAAAATCTAGATCTTCCCGAGTGAGGAAATCAGTCACGATTGGTTTACCTTGTGTTAAAGTACCGGTTTTATCGAGCGCGATAGCTTTCATTTCACTGACGTTTTCTAAGTGAACGCCACCCTTAAACAAAATACCATTTTTTGCTCCATTTGAAATAGCCGAAAGTGTTGCTGGCATGATAGAAGCAACTAGTGCGCAGGGGGATGCAACGACCAATAAAACCATTGCTCGGTAGAAAGTAGTGTTCCAATCCCAATCGAGCAAAAAGTGTGGAAGAAATAGCATACAACCTACTACAATGAGCACCACTTTAACGTAAGTACCTTCAAATTTTTCAATAAATTGCTGAGCAGGTGATTTTTCGTCTTGAGCGGATTGTACTAATTGAATAATTTTTTGGAAAAGGGAATCTTCATTTGCTTTTGTCATTTCCATTGTAATTGCGCCACTAATATTGACTGTACCAGCGAATAATTCATCGTTTACATGCTTTGATATAGGGATCGATTCACCACTAATTGCTGCTTCATCAATGGACGTTGCTCCACGCAGAACGATTCCATCAGCTGGAATTCGTTCTCCCGGTTTTACAACTAAATGATCTCCTAATGTAAGTTCTTTAATAGAAACGCGAGTCGTTGTGCCGTCACTTTTAAGCTTCCATGCTTCTTCGGGTTGGAGCTCCATTAAAGAGGAAATTTCTTTATTGCTTTTATTCATTGTATAAGTTTCTAAGGCACCACTTACTGCAAAGATGAATATTAAAATAGCTCCCTCTGTCCAGTAGCCAATAATAGAGGAACCAATAGCGGCTAAAATCATGAGCATTTCGACGTTCAGTTCTTTGTCCCGTATCGTTGCTTCAATACCCTCTTTTGATTTAGCAAATCCGCCGATTACAAATGCCAGTATATAAAGAATGATAGAAAATGTTTCGTTTCCAGCTAACCAAGCAATTAAAATAAGTATTCCTGAAAACAGAGCAGCTACTAATTCTGCATGGGGGATTATTATTTGAGTGAGTGGTCTTTTTTGTGTAAATTCTTGAATTGTGGACATTTAATACCCTCCTTGATAATGAGTTTCACTCTTATTTGAGTGTATAAAATAGCAAAAATGGATTTCTGAGTAGAAATCCATTTTATATTCGTTACTAATTTATAATCATTATAATGTAAGAAGGACAAATCGTCAACAGATTAGATTAATTATAAACTGGTTCTTTATAGTTCGCTAATTTTTCTAAGGAAGATTTATCTACATCTGCATGAAGGCTGTTCCCATGAGAGTCCATCGTCACTACGGCAGTGAAGTTCTCTACACGTAAATGCCACATCGCTTCTGGAATACCAAATTCCATTAAATCAACGCCTTCAACATCTTTAATACAGTCAGCATAATACTGAGCTGCTCCGCCGATAGCGTTCAAGTAAACCCCACCATGTTCTGCTAAAGCAGCAAGTGTTTTCGGACCCATGCCGCCCTTACCGACTACTGCGCGAATACCAAACTTTTTCATAATATCGCCTTGGTATGGCTCTTCTCTGATAGATGTTGTTGGACCAGCTGCACGAACATGCCATTTACCTTCTTCATCTTTTTGCATCACAGGACCGCAGTGGTAAATAATATGCCCATCTAGATCCACTGGTGCATCATGGCTCATTAAATGATGGTGAATTGCATCACGACCAGTATACATACGTCCAGTAATAGACACGACATCTCCAACTTGAAGAGAACGAATTTGTTCCTCTGTAATAGGAGCTTGAAGTTCCACTACTTTTTTAGGTGCTTCTTCTGTTGTTTCTTCTTTAAATTCAATTTTTTCTCCGTCTTGGTAGTGCCATTCGATAATTTCACCAGTAGTTGGATGGATATTAATCGCCATACGACGGTATGCCCAACAGTTATACGCAACAGATACGTAGAAACTTGCCGGAATACGGTGCATAACCCCAATTTTACAACCAAGTAAAGTTGCTTCGCCGCCGAATCCCATTGTTCCGATTCCTAATGTATTTGCCTTTTCTACAATATACGCTTCTAAACTAGCAAGGTCTGGATTTGGATTTGTATCTTCTACGTGACGAAATAACTGTTCTTTTGCAAGATCATATCCAGAAGATCGATCTCCACCAATCCCTACGCCAATAAAACCTGCAGAGCAGCCTTGTCCTTGAGCCTGGTATACAGAATGTAAAATACATTTACGAATTCCATCTAAATCACGTCCAGCACGGCCTAAACCTTCTAATTCAGTAGGTAGGCTATATTGAATATTTTTGTTTTCACAGCCACCACCTTTTAGGATGAGCTTCATTTCTATATAATCTTTTTCCCATTGTTCGAATTTAATAACAGGAACGCCTTCTCCAAGATTGTCCCCACTGTTTGCTCCTGTTAGGGAGTCTACGGAGTTTGGACGAAGCTTTGCATCCTTTGTAGCGCTTACAATCGCACGTTTAATCGCTGCTTTTATCTCCAATTGGTTTACGCCAATCGGTGTTTTAATCTTGAATGTCGGAAGACCGGTGTCTTGGCAAATAGGTGAAACATTGTCATCTGCCATTTGAATATTATTTGTAATAGTATCTAAACTCATTGCAGCTCGTGTACCAGCATTTTCTGCTGCCTTTGCTTTTTTTATAGCGCGTCGAACGTCTTTTGGTAAATTTGTAGATGTTTCAGTAATTAAATCATAAATACTTTTTTCCAATTGCTCCAATTGCATGGTGTAAACGCTCCTTTTATGTATGAGTTCCAAACACTTTTTAGTATACTATTATATTTCTATTTACAAAAGGGCAGTTCGCTTGGGATTCAATTATGACAAGCGTACGCGTGAATAAGGAATGGTAAATGGGCAAAAGGTTCACGTAACCTAGTATATATCCGGCGAGCAAAGGGTTCGCGTAACCGAGCATATATCCGTCGAATGCGAGCGATCCAAATGCTTAACCGAGCAAAGAAATGGAGATCGAGCAAAGGGTTCGCGCAACCGAGCATATATCCGTCGAATGCGAGCAATCCAAGAGCGTAACCGAGCAAAGAAATGGAGAGGGAGCAAAAGGTTCGCGTAACCGAGCATATATCCGTCGAATGCGAGCAATCCAAGAGCGTAACCGAGCAAAGAAATAGAGAGCGAGCAAAAGGTTCGCGTAGCCGAGCATATATCCGTCGAATGCGAGCAATCCAAATGTTTAACCGAGCAAAGAAATGGAGAGCGAGCAAAAGGTTCGCGTAACCGAGCATAAATCCGTCGAATGCGAGCAATCCAAGAGCGTAACCGAGCAAAGAAATGGAGAGCGAGCAAAAGGTTCACGTAACCGAGCATTTTCTTTCCATTCCATAAAAAAGAAGCTTAGAAATAGTGCATTCCAAGCTTCTTTCCGGTTATTCAAATTTTGTATTTTTAAACTGTTCCATTTTCAACTCTAAATCATCCATCATTTGAATTAGACGGTCGATATCTTCTATTTCAGTTGACTCAGGTTCAATTGTGTCTAATACTTCTAAAAACATTTGTAGACGATCTTTTAAATAAGATACTTGTTGTTCTGGATTTGAAATTTGTTTACCCACAGAAAAACACCTTCCTGGTTGAAGTTTCACTTTATATGATAAGAATAAAACAAAATGAAAAGAAAAGATAGGACGAAGGTGTCAAATTTGTAATTTATTAATTTAGAATATTTACATTATTTAATTTTAATGTTATAATCTTTACAACCCATACATAGAAGGGAGGGCGTAGTGAATAGTCGAGAAACCATTCATTCAATAAGAAGGAGGGGATTCAGACATTTCACCGGCAAATACGCTGAAAATGCAGTTATGATTACTCAAGAGGATATTAGTTATATTTAAAAGGCTCAGTCAATCTTATGCGGATATGGACTGAGCCTTTTGTTGTTGATTTGTAAAACTGAATTTATGTAATAATGGAAAGAATAAAGGAAGGAACAAAGTAAGTTTTGATAAATTCTTTATAGGAAGTATGGCTGTTGTCTGATACACTACTGAATAGATAATTTAAATATATTAATGAGGTAATGTATGCAACAGTTTACAGCAATTGAAAGAAAAAGGTTTTGGATACTTGTAGCAATTGTATCTATATCAGGATTTTCACAAGGAATGTTATTGCCACTTATATCGGTTATATTTGAGCAGGACGGAGTAAGCCCGATGATAAATGGGTTAAGTGCAACCGGTCTTTACGTTGGAACATTATTGATATCCCCATTTATTGAACCGCCTCTACGTAAATTTGGTTATAAGCCGATTATTATCGCAGGTGGTTTAATCGTTATTGTTTCCTTATTACTGTTTCCTTTATGGAAAAGTGTCGCTTTTTGGTTTGTCTTGCGATTATTTATAGGGATTGGCGATAATGCCCTTCATTTTTCTACACAGACGTGGATTACGAGCTTTTCTCCTCAGCATCGTTTAGGACGAAATATTGCTATTTATGGTCTTTCTTTTGGAGTCGGATTTGCTGTTGGCCCTTTGTTTGTCCAACTAGTAGAAATTTTCGAAGGACTGCCGTTTATTATTTCCAGCATTCTTTGTTTAGGTGCATGGGTACTTATTTTCTTTGTGAAAAATGAAAAACCAGAGATTATTAAAGGTGCTTCTGCTCATGAAGGAGGAACGTGGAAACGTTTTGGTGCAGCCTTAGCAGTTGCTTGGGTGGCATTTATACCGCCATTTAGCTATGGTTTTTTAGAATCATCACTTAATGCCATTTACCCGGTTTATGCACTACGTAATTCTATAGAAGTAACTAGTTTATCGTACATATTGGCAGCCTTTTCAATAGGAGGGGTTGTCTCGCAATTACCGCTTGGTGTATTAAGTGACAAAATAGGAAGACGAAAAGTACTGATGATTATGATAGGTCTAGGATCATTGACTTTTGGAATAGCCAGCTTTTTCGAAAACTCCTCTTTGATAATAGGTGCGCTCTTTTTCATAGCGGGTATGTTTGTTGGATCCACATTTTCACTTGGCATTTCTTATATGGCAGATTTAACGCCAAAGGCACTTCTCCCAACTGGTAATTTGATGTGTGGAATTTCTTTTAGTATTGGAAGTCTTTCTGGTCCATTTTTAGGTGGTCTGTTTATCCAAGTGTTCGAAGGAGTTAGCTTTTTAGTATTAGTTGCGGTTCTCCTTGGAACACTTGCGTGTATTATCTTTTTTGCCAATCCGCAAAAGAATCGAAAGCTGCAGGAAACAACTTAGTATGCAATGAATAAAGCACTACAGATTTGTGTCTCTTAAAAGGAGAGAACAATTTGTAGTGCTTTTTTATTTTATTCTGAAAAGTAAAATAAATAAGGGTGCAAATGCATGTGAATATGTATATGATATTTGTAAGGAAATTATATGGAAAGGAGGAGATATCTTGCGTAAAAATTGGTCTCCATATGTTTGGAAATTATTATGGACTATTGGGTTAATTGTTTTATTGATGATTAGTTATAACCTAGAGCTAAAGGTGAAGACTCATGTGGCAACTACCTTTCATATGCTTCCTATTATTTGGTTCCAATTTATTGCTAATTTAGTATTAGGGGTTTATCTTTCTTTACTTTTTATAAAAAAATGGTCATTTAATAGGAACTGGTCTTTACTTGTTTGTGTTACGTTACCATCTTTATTTTTCGCTTGTTATTATCCTATAGTTATCTCAATAATTGAAAATACTACATCAGATCCTAGCAATTATTCAGTACCATTTCTATATCCGTTGCTACAAATGAACTTCAATGGGATTCCAGCAATTATTGCTGGTTTAACACTAATGATAGGCTTATTTAGTACTTCACCAAAAGTAACAAACAATGAATGAAAAAAACGTTGAATACTAGATTGAAATGAACATCTGGTATTCAACGCTTTCCTAGTTTAGAATTCAATATTTTACTTACGGTTTTAAGATGAACTTAATACTTTCTTCCTCATGGTCATGGAAAATTCGATAGGCATCACTAGCTTTACTTAAAGGAACGCTATGTGTAATAATTTCTCTTGGATCGAACTCACCTTTGTTGATCATATCAAATAGCTTCGGCATATAATGAATAACGGGTGCTTGTCCCATTTTGAGTGTTACATTGCGTTCAAAAATATTACCGAGAGGGAACATATTGTACAATGAACCGTAAACACCCGTTAATTGGATAGTTCCAAACTTACGCACTGCGTTTAAGCCAATATCAATGGCACTCAATGTCCCGCCTTGAAGCTTCAGTTTTTGCTCAACCTTTTCCATGAGATTCATTTTTCCATCCATCCCTACACAATCGATGACCACATCAACTCCACCGTTTGTAATTTCCTTAATATGACTTCCCATATCATCGAACTCATCAAAATTATACGCTTCTACTTTATTCATTTTGACCGCGTGATTTAGACGATAAGGAAGATGATCTACCGCAATAACTCGTTTAGCACCTTTCATCCATGCAAATTTTTGGACCATTAATCCGATAGGACCTGATCCAAGCACCGCAACAGTATCGCCAGATTTCATACCAGAGTTTTCGATACTCCAATAGGCAGTCGGGAGAACGTCTGATATAAATAGCAATGACTCATCTTCTAATTCACAAGATTCGGGAATGACAAAAGGCATGAAGTTTCCATATGGTACTCTTAAATACTCGGCTTGTCCGCCTGGATAATTGCCGTATCGTTCTGTAAATCCAAGATACCCTCCCGAATCCACTGCTGGATTGTCATTTGAATTGTCACACTGACTCTCCAAATCGTTTTGACAATAAAAACACTCCCCGCAAGATACGTTAAATGGGATAACCACACGATCTCCTTTTTTCACTTTTGTTACATCTGGTCCAACTTCTTCGACGATACCCATCGGCTCATGACCGATGACGTAGTCTTTGTGAGTAGGAATGGCGCCTCTATAAATATGAAGATCAGATCCACAAATGGCCGTTGAAGTAATTTTAACGACTATATCATCTTTTTTTTCTAGCTTTGCATCCGGTACTTCTTTAACCTCAACATCTTTAGCTCCCTGGTATGTTACTGCCTTCAAAAAATCTCCTCCTCAAATTGCTTTCTCCTTATTCTTTACCCATTTTTATATAAAAAAACTAATATTCCTTTAAATTAATGGATTTATTTATGTACTAAGTTATGTAAGGAAAAATAAATAAGGGCAATCAAGACGGTGAAAGTCCTGATTGCCCTTATGTTTATTGTTGTTCTGTATACTTTTTAAGATTATTTAAAATTGCCTGCCAACCTTGCTGCTGCATTTCGATAGGATTTTCTGATTCTGTATCAAATACTTCAATAATTTTCGTGTTGTTATCTTGAGTGATAAAAGATATTTCAACTTGTCTTCCATCGCCTAATGTATAAGCGATGAACTCATTTGATTTAACTTCATCATACACACCGCCAAAATCAAATCCAAAGCTTCCGTCTTTCGCTTCCATTCGGGAAGAAAATTTACCGCCGACTTGCAAGTCATTTTCAGCAGATGGTGTATGCCAATCATCCGAAGGACTATTCCATTTAGTTATATGCTCTGGCTCCGTCCAATAATTCCAAACCTTCTCAACTGGTGCATGTACTATTGCCTCCACCGTAACTTTGTTATTGGATTTGTTTTCCATAATCATCCACCGTTCTACGATATATTTTAGAATATTTAGTTATTACAGAGACATCGTAACATAATTTATCTCCATTGAGAAAGTGAAAATAGTAATTAGGTTAACCAGATTTCTATTCCAAGTTTGAAGAAAAAGTATAATAACGCTGCGAGTTATAGTTTGACCAGTTGAGCGGAAATGTTAACTTCTAAAAACGTCTTGGTTTATCATTGTTTAGATGTTTTTTTAGTTTTTTTACTTCATTAGTCAAGTCATCGATCTGTTTTTGTAAATCATTATTGTCATCTGAATCTTTTCTCTCTTCCTCTAATGCAAGCACTGCGGCAATAGTAGATAACACATCACCAAATGTCGTAAAAAGTGCACCTAGGACAGCAAGCTCTGCTGCACTGATTGCTTTATTGGAATCTTGATTATTTTGATTTATGCTCCCGCTATTTGTCATTTTTCGAATAACCTCCGATATTACATAAATAAAATAACTCCAATGTATCCTATGCTTATAAAGAATTGCTTATGTAAAACCTAGATAGAAGAACAAAAAAGGCTAACCAGATTTCTTGGTTAACCTTAATATAATTATTCTATTGAGACGTTTCTTGCAGTTCAATATTTACCACCTTCTCAGTTATAGTACTATACTCGATTCTCACAAAAACGCCGAATTCGTGGTCACCCTCTTTTAACCAAAGCTTGAACTTTTCAACGGTTGAATCGTGTTTAGATTCGCTCCCTTCATGCAGGTAGTCAATAATATTCGCACCGGGATATTTGGATTGTGCCTCTTTAATAGCAAGCTGTCCCCATTTAGCATAGGAAGGAGTTGTTTGAAGTGCAGGAACAACAGTTGGAATATATATTAGTGCTGTATTGCCTGCAATAAAAATTCCAACAGCCATCAATGTTTTTAGCATCATTAATCTCATCTCCTTTTTTAATAGGATGAGTAATTTGCTTAAAATCATTCAATATATATGCTAAAAGCGGATTTTGTCATCTTTCCCTATAGAAATAATTTTCGTTTCTTTTGAATAAGCTAGATTTGGTAACTAGAAAACTATATTATAATTATTGAGATAATTTTAATAATTAAAAATGAAGGGAGAGTTATCCATGGCACGAGATATAGGTCTTAATTATTATAAAAAATTAATTGATTTACAGGATGTTGAAGGGGTCGAGGCTCAACTTCAAAGTTTACTTGAGATTCCGATTGGATCTGTTTCTGACTTAGAAAAGTGGTTAAAAGAAGAACAGGATTTAACGATTAAAATCACGGAGGCGATGACAGGTCACCAAGTTGACTTTTACCGAAACACAGAGGATGCGGACATAAAGTCAACTTATCTTCATGACCAGCAATTGATCCAACCACTTTTAATGAAATATGAAGCAAAACTGAATGAGAAATTCTGTGCATCTCCTTATGTAAATCAATTAGATGAAAACCGTTATGGTTTAATGCGTCGCGTTCGCGAGTCCAAAGTTAAACTGTTCAGAGAAGAAAATATTCCGTTATTTGTAAAAGAACAAGAGCTCTGTACTAAGTATAGTGAAATTATGGGGGGACTAACAGTTGAATGGGAGGGGGAGGAAAAGCCTTTTCCGTTTATCCAATCCCAACTCGATCATTTAGACAGAGCCGTGCGAGAAAAGGCTTATAACTTAATAGGGTCAGCCTATCGACAAATTAAGCCCGATATGGATGCCATTATGGATGAGCTCGTTCAACTGCGCCATCAAATTGCTTTAAATGCAGGTTTTGAAAATTATCGTGATTATATGTTTGTGGCCAAAAATCGTGAGTATAGCATTCAGGATTGTTATGACTTTCATGAAAATGTAGAAAAGCATATTATTCCAGCTTGGAATCGACTGGCAGAGGTTTTTAAGTCCAAGTTAGGTGTGGATACTTATCGTCCTTGGGATAACACTGCTAAACTCTTGAAAAAACCACCATACTCTGAGGTATCTACTCTTATGGACGGCGTTTCTGAGATGTTAGCGAAGACCGACCCATATTTTGCAGAACGATTTGATTACATGCGAGAGCATGGGTTACTCGACCTTGGAGATCGGAAAGGAAAAAGTCCAGGTGGTTTCTGTACTTCCTTACCTGTTTCAGGAGATACCTTTGTTTTTGCCAACTTTAGTCCATCCTTCTTCTCACTTATTGCTTTAATTCATGAGATGGGCCATGCGGTGAATGCATACTTGGAGTTTTCAGAGCACGGTCCTCTTGAAGAATACCAAGGACGAGCGGAAATTGCTGAACTGTATTCTCATGGGATGGAATTGCTCCTATTAGATAAGCTGGATCAATTTTATCCAGAAGAAGAAGAATTTAAGAGCGCACAGCGTGAAGAGCTGAGACGGGCATTTACCATGTTATTCGGTCCATTGGCAGGGGATCTTTTCCAGCATTGGATGTATACGAATCCAGGGCATACGGCCAAAGAGCGAGATGAAAAATACTTTGAAATCTCCAAGCGTTATGGCTTGAGCCCTGTAGATACTTCTGGGTTAGAGGAAGAAATTGGGATGAGCTGGGCAGGCACTCTTCACTATATAGAATATCCTTTCTATAATATTGAGTACTCCATCTCAATGCTGGGAGCACTTCAATTACTCGAGAATTATCGGAAGGATCCAGAGTTAGCTGTCGAATCCTTTAAAAAAGGGGCAAGTGCGGATTACAATCAATCCATTGCAGCTATTTATAAAGAAACTGGGGTTAGTTTTGATTTTTCAGAGCCGGCGGTTAAGCGAATGGGTGAATTCTTAGAAAAAGTAATTCAAGACATTCATTAATAAAGTAAGTGCACGGGAAGACAAGAGAAAGTTTTTCGTACAAAAAGGCACAACTAGTGAGAATTTCTAGTTGTGCTTTTTGCGTTACAGTCAAAAGATCTGTCTAAAATACTTTATTTTTTTAGTTCTAACTTCGCGACACACTCTACGTGTGAAGTTTGCGGAAACATATCAACAGGTTGGATATATTTAACGTCGTACACTTTAGTTAGTTGTTGTAAATCCTTAGCAAATGTAGACGGGTTGCAAGATGTGTAAATAAAACGATTTGGCTTAATGTCTAAAATGGTTTTTAGTAATTCATCATCAAGACCAGCTCGAGGTGGATCTACTGTCAGTACATCTGGAACGAAGCCTTCGTTTTTCCATTTCCCAAGCCATTGTTTTGCTGTACCATGGACATATTTTGTATTGCTAAAACCATTTCGTTTCGCATTTTTTTTAGCATCCTGAATAGATTCTTCAATAATATCCATTCCTCGAACTTCTTTGGCATTTTTAGCAAGCCAAAGTCCAATTGTTCCAACTCCACAGTATGCATCCACAACAGTTTCTTTCCCAGTTAATCCAGCGGCTTTTTCAATTTCGTTATATAAATGCTCGGTTTGCTCTGGGTTCAGCTGGAAAAAGGCACGTGCAGACAAATCAAATGCAAGTTCTCCAAGTTTTTCATGGATTGTTTCTTTTCCGAACAGATTAAATGTTGTTTCACCGAAAACAAGGGATGTTTTTTCTGCATTAATATTTTGGCTAATGGACACAATATTAGAATCGATTGCTCGTATAAGCTGTACAAGTTCTTCTTTATGGGGCATTTTCTTTTTCGTTGTAACAAGTGTTACTTGAATTTGTCCTGTTTTCATACCTGTACGAACGACAATTGTACGAACAATTCCTTGTGGATTTTTTTCGTCATAAATAGGGATATTCAGTTTTTGTAAAAAACCTTTAATTTCATTTGTAATATGCGTTGTTACTGGATGCTGAACGATACATTTATTAATATCGATTAGTTTGTTGGAGCTTTCAGCGTACAGCCCAGCGATGACTTTGTTCCCAGGCTTTCTTACTTGGAACTGGCTTTTATTGCGGTAGTTCCATGGATCTTCCATCCCAATCGTTTGCTTTACTTCAACTTGCGGTGCTAAATCCTTCACATAACGTTCGAGTGCTTGTATGACTAGATCTCTTTTTTCGATCAGTTGTCTTTCGTACGTCATATGTTGCAGTTGGCAGCCCCCGCATGCGTCATAGATGAGGCAAGGTGGAGTTACTCGGTCTTTCGATGCTTGGCGGATTTTCTTGATCTTCGCTTCTGCATATTTATTTTTTGCTTCTGTGACTTGTGCTGTAATTACCTCACCTGGTAGTGCACCTTTTACGAAAACAACGTTCCGTTTAAAGAATCCGACACCTTCTCCATTTATCCCGAGCCTTTTTATCGTTAGAGGAAATTCTTGTCCTACTTGTATAACTGCTTGTTCTTTCATTACTTCACGTCCTTTATCCCGCTTGGCAAAACTTGCATTCAGTGGAAAAACGTCACTGAATGAAGCTTCGCCTTAATCTTCCTTCTATTATAAGGGAGATGGTCAAGGATTAAAAGAAAGCGGAATATCCTGATTATTCATGTTCAATTCATCGAGTGTTCCGAATGTATATCCCATTTTTCTTGCTTCTGTGATAAACATTGGAAGCCCTTCTGCATTATCTGGAGAAACAGTATGCATCAAAATAATTGCACCAGGATGAATTTGCGACATTAACTGATCATATGCATATTTACCGCCTTTTTTCTGGTCTTTATGCCAATCGATAAACGCAACGGACCAAAAAATATGCTGATAGCCGATTTCGTTTGCGGCTTCTAACACTTTTTCGTTAAAAATTCCTTCTGGGGGACGAGTAACAGTGGTTCTTTCCAGCGAAGTAAGTTCACTAAGCTTCTTGTCAAACTGTATTAATTCTTTTTGGATTCCTTCTTTAGAGAGTCGCGCTAGGTTAGGGTGTCCATAGGAGTGATTTCCTATTTGATGTCCTTCCTTGATCATACGTTCAACTAATGGAGTGGCACTCTCTAAATAATGCCCGGTTAAAAAGAAAGTTGCTTTAATTTTTTCTTTTTTAAGCGTATCTAAAATGCTTTCTGTATAGCCATTCTCGTATCCATTATCGAAAGTGAAGTAAATGATTTTTTTGTCTGGAGAACCTTTATAAATAGCACCATGTTTTTCAAGCATTGCATCTAACTCTGCACCGGCTTCCGCAGGTATTTCTTTAGTCGCTTTTTTTAATCCCCAATGAATTTCTTGTGCTTGTGCAGAAAATGGCTGATACACAAATCCCATACTAAGTACAAAAGCTGCAATAACGATTCCAAATAAATGATATTTCCACATATAAAACACAACCTCCTTTTACAAGTAGATTGTGCTAGGGGGATTTATTTATTCACAGATAAATATCGGTTAGAGCATTTGGTAATTGAGGAAATTCAAAAGTAAATCCATTTTCCAATAATACTTCCGGCATAACATGTTGACCTTCTAAGACAAGCTGACTTTTCTCTCCAAGAGCCATTTTTAGCACAAATGCTGGAACGAAGAAATAGTGGGGACGCTTTAAAACGGCTGCTAATTCTCTTCCAAATTTCTTCATTTTTTTTGGCTCTGGTGCTGTTACATTGAAAGGGCCATGAATATCATGCTCGATTGCAAAAAGGAGTGCATTAGCTACGTCTTTTACGTGAATCCAGGACATCCAATTTTGCCCAGAGCCAATTGGACCGCCGACGAACATTTTGTACGGGAGTGCCATTAGTGGAAGAGCACCATTATCTTTTCCAAGTATTATTCCAAATCTCCCATATGCTACCCGGACTCCTAATTTTTCTGCGAGTTTCGCTTTTTGTTCCCAATCATGGACTGTTTTTGCTAAAAAGTCTGTTCCGATTTCAGGTGATTGCTCTGTATATATTTTTTCGTTGGAGGCTGGATAAATTCCAATTGCACTTGCATTTATGAGAACTTTTGGCTTTCGTTTCAAAGTTTTTATAATACGAAGAACTTCCCCTGTTGCTTGCATACGACTGTTGTATATTTTCTTTTTTTGCGCTGAGGTCCATCTACCATTATTAATAGATTCGCCTGCAAGATTGATAAAAGCATCGATTCCTGTTAAGTCATTTTCAGGAGTAGCATCATTTGTTAACCATTTTATATAAGTGACATTATCTGATCGTTTATTTACACTACGAGATAAAATATAAACTTCATGTCCTTTTTCAACTAAAAGCTGTGTCACTACTCTTCCGACAAAACCAGTACCACCAGTAATAGCAATTTTCATATTGTATCCAACCTCCTCTTTCCAACATCTTAGCATGCGAAACGTTTATCACCTATGAATATATACGTTATAATAGTAGAAAGATGAATGGAGAGATATACTTATGCCGATTATTACCAAAATAGGTCGTCAAAAAAACAACAATGAACGGTATAATTTATACTTAGATGAAAAGTATGCTTTTAGTGTGGACGAAGCTGTACTGATCAAGTATCAACTGACAAAAGGGAAAGTTCTTGAAGACTTTACGATTGATGAAATGGTTTTTGATGATGAAGTTAGAAAGGCTTATAATAAAGCGATTAACTTTTTAAGCTACCGTATGCGAAGTGAGCATGAAGTAAAACAAAAACTACTCCAAAGTGAATTCGGAGAAGCGGTCATATTGGAGGCTATCCGTAAGCTATATGAGCATAGTTTTTTAAATGATGAAAGTTTTACGAAAGCATTAGTTGCGACGCAAAAGAAAAATAGCAAGAAAGGTCCTGCTGCTATTCGGCAAGAGTTAAAGAAAAAAGGAATTGAAAAAGATCTGCAAGAAGAAGTGTTATCGGCTTATTCGGAAGAAGAGCAGCTGGCAATCGCACGAACGTTAACCGAGAAAATTATCAATCAAAACAGTTCGAAAACACCGAGACAAATAAAACAAAAAGTACAGGATGCATTGCAAAGAAAAGGATACAATTTTACGATAATCTCCCAAGCAATTGACTCTTTTGAATTGGAAAAAAACGATGAAGAATGGGTAGAAATTATTGAAAGCCAAGGCGATAAAATTTGGAGAAAATATGCCTCTAAATATAGTAGCTATGATTTGAGAAGACGTGTTAAACAAGCGTTGTACCAAAAAGGATTCCCTGCTGAGCAAATCGATCAGTATTTGGAAAAAAAGGAGCTAGAGCTACAAGATGAGTGAAAAAAAATATAGCGGTATGACTGAACAAGAACTGAGAACAGAAATTGCCAATTTAAAAGAGAAAGCCCGAAAAGCAGAACAATTGGGCATTGTAAATGAGTATGCAGTATATGAAAGAAAAGCAACAATGGCCCAAAGCTTCTTAATCGATCCTTCAACGATTAAACCAGGCGAATTGTACCGAATTACAAGTGATCCAGGTGTTTTCTTTCAGGTGGAATATTTAAAAGGAAGATTTGCATGGGGATATCGATTAGGTGGCGTTAAGTATGAGGAAGCATTACCTATCTCATTGTTAGAGCCATTAAAGGAAGGAAAATAATATGCAAACAAAAATAGAAGCATTAACCTATCAATTACTTGAAAAAAATGATCAACTATCTGCAGCAAAAGCACGCGCTTGGATAGAACTGCTTTGGTCGGACTTCGAGTCGTCTTATGCACGTGCAGGGTACGAATATAAAGGAGCTGCGGTCACGGAAATGGTTATTAAAAAATGGATTGAAAGTTACGGTCAACAGCTTCATGAATTTGCTGGATCTAATGAAAAGTATAAACACTTACTAGAAACAGACGATTTCTTCCATTAAATAAAACGCTAGGATTTAAAAAATCCTAGCGTTTCCAGTTTTAATTTGGCATAAAGTCCAGTTTTTTTCGAAGTTTATCTTCGCTAAAAATCCAGCCTGTGTAGGAATTTACAATCTCGAGCTCTTCGTTTAAATGAGCTACTGCAACAAAAGGGTAGTAATCGTTGCTTCTATATCGTAGATCGATTAATCGAACTTCAAATAACTTCTCGAATTCCGTTATCTCCCATCTATAAATCGGAGAGAATGATGTAAATGCACTTAGGTTTTTATCTTTTAGTGCTGCTTTTACTAAATCTGATTCTGGTAACGGTACTTTTTCAAATTTGTCGTATATAGAGATGGATCTCCCGTAAGCTCGTCCAACATAATGATGCGTTTTGGAAATTGCAGCTACTCGCCATTGAAAAAACTTCATCGTGGGAGCGACAATAATTTCATCTGCATCGGGAATCGTATGCTTAACGGAATTTTTTACTGCACTTTGAACGGCAAATCTTAAAATGTAATAAACGAATATAATCGCATACATAATAAGAAACGTCGTAACTGGATTTGCACCAAACATCCAAAATAACAATCCAACTACGTGGATACCGAAAATAATCGGATCGAATGTATTAATGACACCTAGGGCAACCCACTTTCTAGAAAAAGGTCGTAATGCTTGCGTTCCATAAGAATTAAAAATATCAACAAACACATGTAAAAAAACTGCCAGAAACGTCCATAACCATAAATGCAATAAGTTTGCTTCTGGCATTATAAGCCATAATACACCTGAAATTAATAGCGGCCATAAGAGAACCGCTGGAATAGAATGCGTAATACCTCGGTGGTGTCGGATATACACAGCATTGTTTCGTAATTTTAATACCGTATCTATATCAGGTGCCTGAGATCCTATAATTGTACCTGCAATAACCGCAGTTGTAGTTAGCGTGCTACTTGAGACGACAGGATCCGCAAGTGCTAATCCACCGAGTGCGATACCCATTACAATATGTGTACCTGTATCCATGCTTCACCAGCTCCTTTTTGGATACCAAGTTATTCTCATCATAAAATATAATCGAAAAATAACAAAGCAATTACACATGATATACCCCATTCTTCATGAAAATAATCGTAAGGAAGGACTTAACATTGAACGAATTATATAAAACACAAGTTAGAAATGCTTTAGTATCCTGGTTTTTAGAAGAAAAACGTGATTTACCGTGGAGGAAGACAAAAGATCCATACAAAATTTGGGTGTCTGAAGTGATGCTTCAACAAACAAAGGTGGATACTGTTATACCTTATTATGAAAGATTTATCGCAAAATATCCTTCCCTTGAATCACTTGCCCATGCAAAAGAAGAAGAATTATTGAAGGAATGGGAAGGACTTGGCTATTATTCGCGTGCACGTAATTTACAAGCAGGTGTTAGAGAAGTCGTCGAATCATATGGAAGTGTCGTTCCACAAACGCGAAAAGAAATATCTGCTTTAAAAGGAGTTGGACCTTATACTGCTGGAGCAGTTCTTAGTATTGCATACGGAGTTCCAGAGCATGCAGTAGACGGGAACGTCATGCGAGTACTTTCTCGTCTTTTATTGATAAAAGAAGATATCGCAAAGCCTAAAACGAAGAAAATATTTGAAGAAGCAGTAATGGAGTTAATCGATGAGGACAATCCTTCTGCATTCAACCAAGGATTAATGGAGCTTGGAGCGGTAATTTGTACACCGACGAAACCAAAGTGTTTACTTTGTCCTGTACGAGAATATTGCACAGCATTTTTTGAAGGTATGCAAGATCAATTACCGATTAAAACGATTAATAAGAAAACAAAAGTACACAAAATGAAAGCAGTTGTTATTAAGGATGAGCAAGGTCGAATCCTATTAGAAAAGCGACCTTCAAAAGGATTACTCGCAAATATGTGGCAATTTCCAATGGTAGAGCTTCCAACTGCAACACATACTATAGAAGAAGTAATCGAACATGATTATGAAATAGATATTGTAAGAGGCGAAGAATTAATAGCGTTCAAACATGTTTTTTCTCATTTAGTATGGGAAATGGAAAGCTTTGAAGGAAAGCTGAAATTAGAAAAGGAGCTTCCAACAGCATGCAAATGGTTCACTATAGATGAGATTGCCAATCAACCAATGCCAGTACCAATATTAAAAATATGGAATGCATGGAAGGAAAAGAATTAATTATTAAAATGCATATATCTCTTTAAAGTGCGCAAGATACTTGTGTACCGGAGGTGAAATCCATGACAAAGAAAAACAACGCTTCAGAAACGAATGTACAAGAAGTAAGAGAACAAAATCGCCAATCTCAAAGCGGTCAGTCTCAGAATAAGTTCAAGACCCCTGAATTTGCTTCTGAAACTGATGTTCAAGAGGTAAAAGAACTAAACCGTCAAGCAGAGTCGAGAAAACAACAAGCTAGCGGTAAACAAGCAGGCAGTTCTTATAACCAAACAAAGTAATAACATGGATTCACCAAAAATCAGCGAAGGCATTTTGCCTTCGTTGATTTTTTTATTGTACATATGTGGTCCTTAAACTCTAAACAATGATCCATAATTATTCGTGTCTCACTCCACGCAAACTTGTTTAATGGAAATTGGTTGCTTTAGAATGCCACTAGTTGCTCTTAACCGCCAATTGATTGCTTTCAGACTATAATTAGTTGCTTTGGGCGGCTATTTGGTTGCACTTATCCATTTTTTAGGTATTTATTCTGCTGCTATATAATTTAAGGGATTTAGTGCGGCGACGCGAGAATCCTCGAAAAGCGAAGCGTCGATCTGCTAAATCCAAGAGGACTCTTTATTCCACTCACTACAACTCACTTTGGTAAACTAATTACACTTAAAGACCACTTATGATTTTTTACTATAGTTTTTGGGTATGGATTGTTATAATGATTAAATAAGTATATAAACTTGATTTTTACGCTTGTCGAAAAGGTGGCTAAATGATGGCGATTCCAACAGAAGGAGAAATGATACAAATTCACAGCTACAAACATAACGGCAGTATCCACCGTGTCTGGCAGGAAACAATGGTACTAAAGGGCACCAAGAATATTGTGATAGGAGCAAATGAACGAACACTTGTCATCGAGGCGGATGGTCGCACTTGGGTTACAAGAGAACCTTCTATTTGCTACTTTCATGCGGAGCATTGGTTTAACATTATTTGTATGTTACGAGAAGATGGTGTATACTATTACATCAATATGAGTTCGCCTTTTGTTTATAGTGATGGGCGTTTAAAGTATATTGATTATGATTTAGACGTAAAGGTTTTTCCAGACATGACCTATACAATTCTAGATGAAGATGAATACGCACAACATAAAAAAGAAATGATGTATCCTAAAGAAATGGATGTTATTCTTGAACGAAATATAGAAAAACTCATTTCTTGGATAAAGCAAAGAAGGGGTCCATTTGCTCCAGATTTTATCGAGGCATGGACGAATCGTTATCATTTTTATAAACAGCTAAATGAGTAGACGAAAAACCTGTTGAATACAAACAACAGGTTTTTCAATTTTAGAAAGGAGTCATGAAATGGGATCACTAAAACGGTATATGCAATTTGTTAAACCGTATAACTTTCAAATATTTATAACGCTTGTTATTGGGATTATCAAGTTCGCCATACCATTGTTTATACCGATTCTTATCAAAATCGTTATCGACGATATTATTGGTGCAAAAACACTAACAGCAGACGAAAAAATCCAACAATTAGTATATTGGCTAGGAGGGACTGCGTTAGTATTTTTAATCGTTCGTCCTCCGATTGAGTATTATAGACAATATTTAGCTCAATTAGTAAGCAATAAAATACTCTATGATATTCGTCAAAAATTGTATGGCCATCTTCAAAAGCTAGGCTTAAAATACTACAGTAATACACGTGCCGGAGAAGTTATTTCCAGGGTAATAAATGACGTAGAGCAAACAAAAAACTTTGTCATAATCGGACTGATGAATGTATGGTTGGATTTAGCGACTATTTTAATCGCAATTGGAATCATGCTTACGATGAACGTGAAGTTAACACTGGTTACTTTACTTGCATTCCCTTTCTATGCATTCAGTGTGAAGTACTTTTTTGGAAGACTTCGCGACTTAACGAGAAAACGTTCGCAAGCTCTAGCTGGGGTTCAAAGTTATCTGCATGAACGTGTACAAGGTATGAGTATTATTAAAACTTTTACATTAGAAAAGCATGAACAGAAACTATTTAATGATGCTAATGGAGAGTTTTTAGATAAAGCCGTTGATCAGACCGTTTGGAACGCCAAGGCATTCGCTGTAGTTAACACGATAACGGATATTGCACCTTTACTCGTTATAGCCTATGCAGGGTATGAGGCAATAAACGGAAGATTATCAGTCGGAACGATGGCTGCATTTGTAGCTTATATTGAACGTTTATACAGTCCTCTCAGACGCTTAGTCAATTCTTCTACCACCTTAACGCAGTCTTTTGCTTCTATGGATCGGGTCTTTGAATTGATGGATGAAGAATATGATATTGTCGATAAAAAAGGTGCTTCCACATTAGAGAAAATTACTGGTGAAGTTACTTTTTCAAATGTGTCATTCCAATATGAAAAAGACGGAAATACAATATTAAATAATGTGGATTGTCACGTTAAAGCAGGAGAGACGGTAGCATTCGTTGGAATGAGTGGTGGTGGTAAATCTACCATTATTAGTTTGATCCCAAGGTTTTATGATGTAACAGATGGAAGTGTTCGGGTTGATGGAAACGATATTCGTGACGTTACGGTAGAATCATTAAGAAAGCAAATAGGTATTGTGTTGCAGGATAATATATTATTTAGTGATTCAGTTAAATCGAACATATTAATGGGTAATCCTGATGCGACAGATGAAGAAGTGATAGAAGCGGCAAAAGCGGCCAATGCGCATGATTTCATCATGGAGTTACCTGAAGGGTACGAGACAAAAGTAGGCGAACGTGGCGTGAAGCTTTCAGGTGGACAAAAGCAACGTGTAGCTATAGCTAGAGTATTTTTGAAAAATCCTACGATTTTAATTCTAGACGAAGCAACTTCAGCTTTAGATTTAGAAAGTGAATCATTAATACAGGATTCATTAGAACATTTAGCGTCGAACCGTACAACTATAATTGTCGCACACAGACTTTCAACGATTACGCATGCTGATAATATCTTCGTAATTGAAAACGGTCAGGTAGTCGAAAATGGAAACCATGCACAATTAATGAATCAAAAAAATGTATACTATAATTTATTTCAAATACAACAATTAGATAATTAGTAAATGCCCTATAAGTCACGTGCTTATAGGGCTTTTTATAAGTAAAATTATTTGCTAGGAGTGAGCGTCTATCTTACAGAGTGACATGATATCACTCTTGTAGCCTGTATTCCTATAAGTATTATGTGTTGATAAGTTTATAAAATAAGTGAATGAGTATTCATTTATATGAATAAAATTACTAAAAAAAATGGAAGTTACATTTTAAGTGAAGAAATAACAGTTTTCAGAAAAGTATTGCATATAAGGTTAATATGTGTAAAATATTAATATAGCTTATTAATTTATAGAAAATTATAAATTGCACAAAAACAAAGGGGTGCGTTATGGCAGAGCGTGAAATCATTTTAGAAGTGAAAGATCTCCAAACTTCTTTTTTCACAGATGACGGTGTCATTCCGTCAGTGGACCATGTAGATTTTCACGTAAAAGAAGGGGAGATACTTGGAATAGTCGGAGAGTCTGGCTGTGGTAAAAGTGTTACGTCGCTTTCTATAATGGGTCTAGTTCCAAGTCCACCAGGGAAAATTACAAGTGGTCAAATTTTATTTAAAGGGAAAGATTTAACGAAGTTCTCGGAGAATGAAATGCGAAAGGTACGAGGAAATGATGTAGCGATGATTTTCCAAGAACCGATGACGTCTTTAAATCCTTTATTTACAATTGGAAACCAACTAGTGGAAGCGATTACACTACATAAAAAAGATTGGAATAAAAAACAAGCGAAGGCAAGAGCAGTTGAAATGTTGAAGCTGGTTGGTTTACCTAGAGCGGAAGAATTGATGAAGGATTACCCTCATCAGCTCTCAGGTGGTATGAGGCAACGAGTAATGATTGCGATGGCACTCGTTTGTGATCCAAAGGTTCTTATTGCTGATGAACCTACAACAGCACTAGATGTCACAATACAAGCTCAAATTTTAAAACTCATGCGTGAATTGAATGAAAGATTGAAAACAGCAGTTATTATGATTACCCATGATTTAGGAGTTGTAGCGGAAACTTGCGAGCGTGTAGTTGTTATGTACGCTGGAAAAGTAGTAGAAGAGGGAACAGTCGATACAATATTCCGTAATCCACAACATCCTTATACAAAGGGATTAATCGCGTCTGTACCTGATATGCGCCATAAAAAGCAACGTTTGTATTCTATTCCTGGTAATGTTCCGAAGCCGGGGACGATAAAAAATGGCTGTCGATTTGCTGCTCGTTGTGAATCGGTTTTTGGGAGATGTACGGAAGAAAATCCTCCATTATATGAAACATCTGCGAATCATAAAACAAGATGCTTCTTATACGATCAAAAGGAGGTAGAAGTACATGACAAAACCGCTGCTACAAGTTGAAGGATTAAAAAAGTATTTTCCTATCCGTTCAGGAGTGTTAGCGAAACAATCGGGATATGTAAAAGCGGTAGATAATGTATCTTTTCATGTAAATGAAGGGGAAACATTAGGAATCGTTGGAGAATCAGGTTGTGGTAAATCTACAACTGGACGAATGCTTATGAGATTACTAGAACCGACAGAAGGAAAAGTAACCTTTGATGGAAAAGAATTAACGAGTATATCTAGTACAGAAATGAGAAAAGCAAGACGAGAAATACAAATGGTATTTCAAGATCCATATGCCTCGTTGAATCCGAGACATACGGTAGAAAAAATATTAATGGAACCACTAATTGTCCATAACATCGGAAATGCAAAAAGCCGAAAAAAGAAAGTACATGAATTTCTAGAAATTGTTGGGTTAAGCAGTTATCATGCGAAAAGATATCCACATCAATTTAGCGGTGGGCAACGACAGCGTATTGGAATTGCAAGAGCATTAATGACGAATCCGAAGTTAATTATTGCGGATGAACCCGTTTCTGCACTGGATGTATCGATACAAGCCCAAGTACTTAATCTTATGCAAGATTTACAGAAAGAATTAAAGCTAACCTACATATTTATTGCGCATGATTTAGGGGTAGTGCGTCATATAAGTGATCGAGTTGGCGTTATGTACTTAGGAAGAATGGCGGAACTTGCTACAAGTGAATCTTTATATGAAGAGCCTCTACATCCATATACGAAGGCATTACTTTCTGCAGTCCCGGTTCCTGATCCGGAACATAAAAGGGAGCAGATAATATTAGAAGGAGACATTCCAAGTCCTTCAAATCCGCCTAGTGGTTGTACATTCCATACGAGATGTCCGTTTAAGATGGAAGCTTGTACATCTATTGTACCTAAGCTAGAAGAAGTGAAACCTGGTCATTTTGTTGCCTGCCATTTATATAATGAGCAAGTGCAGCATTGATAATATATTTACGGAGGGGTTAATTTGGGAAAAAAGAGAATTTGGTCATTTTTGCTTCTGATGTTAGTTGCACTAAGTGTAGTACTTGCTGCATGTAACTCATCAGAAAGTGGCACAGAGAAAGAAAATGAGGGTACAAAGGATAGTGGTTCTGCATCTACAGGTGATAAAGTGCTTGTCTTCGGACGAGGAGGAGATTCTACTTCATTAGACCCTTCTACTGTAACAGAGGGAGAATCATTTAAAGTTACAAAAAATATCTATGAAACTTTATTAAACTTTGGAGAACAAGATACGACAATCCATGAAGGTTTAGCAACAAAATGGGAACCATCAGAAGATGGACTTACGTATACATTTACACTTCGTGAAGGGGTTAAGTTCCACGATGGTACTGACTTCAATGCAGAAGCTGTAGTAAAAAACTTTGAACGCTGGGCAAATGGCTCAGAAGATAAATTCCCATACTATAAATCTATGTTTGGTGGCTTCAAAGGAGAAGAAGGCCATGTAATCGAATCAGTTACTGCAGAGGGCGATTATACTGTAGTATTCAAACTTACACGAGCACAAGCGCCTTTCTTAAAAAATATCGCTATGAGTCCATTTGCAATTGCAAGTCCAACTGCATTTGAAAAAGACGGTGAGAAATTCGGGGATAATCCAGTAGGAACTGGTCCATTTAAATTTGTTGAATGGAAACGCAATGACTCCATTACAATTGAGAAATTTGATGGTTATTGGGATGAAGCTCTACCGAAATTAGATAAAGTTATATTCCGTTCTATTCCAGACAATTCTGCTCGTTTAAATGATTTACTTAACGGTGCAATTGACTTAGCAGATGGTATTAACCCAGCTGATGGTACAACAGTAGAGGGTGATTCATCTTTACAATTATTTGAACGTCCGTCTATGAATGTTGGTTACTTAGGCTTAACGACTACACGTCCACCTTTTGATAATGCTAAAGTTCGTCAAGCACTAAATTATGCAATAGATAAGGAAGCGATTGTAGAGGCATTCTTCGAAGGTCGTGCAGAAGTAGCGAAAAATCCACTTCCATCTTCTATTCCTGGATTTAATGATGATATAACAGGATATGAATACGACCCAGAAAAAGCGAAAGAATTATTAGCAGAAGCTGGATTTGCAGATGGTTTTGAAATGGAATTATGGGCAATGCCAGTACCAAGACCATATATGCCAGATGGTAAGAAAGTAGCGGAAGCTATTCAAAAGAACTTAGAGGATATTGGGGTAAAAGCTGAAATCGTTTCTTATGAATGGGCTACTTATTTAGACAAAGCTAGTAAAGGTGAAGCAGATGCATTTTTATTAGGATGGACAGGTGATAACGGAGATGCAGACAACTTTATCTACGTATTACTTGATGGAGACAACATTGGAAGCAATAACTACACATATTATGACAACAAAGATTTACACAAAATCCTAATTGAAGCACAAACAGAAGTTGATGAAGAGAAACGTAATGAATTGTATAAGCAAGCTCAAGAAATTATTTTTGAAGATGCTCCTTGGGTACCACTTGCTCACTCAACTCCATTACTTGCAGGGAAAGCGGATATAGTAGATTTCAAACCACATCCGACTGGATCTGACTTATTATCGCACGTCGACTTTAAGTAATATGCTTGAAAGGGAGAGGTCTTCGTGATTTCTCCCTTTTCTTATTCAATTGGATGGAGAGGTGAAAGCAGTGCTTCGCTATATAGGAAAACGATTATTACAACTAATCCCAGTGTTACTTGGAATGACATTCGTTGTATTTATGATTATTAGGGCAATACCAGGAAATCCAGCCCAAGTTATATTAGGTCAGTTGGCCACGAAAGAAGCGATAGAGGCTCTAGAAATAAAGCTCGGACTGGATCAACCTTGGTACACCCAATATTTTGATTATTTGATAGGGCTATTTCAAGGTGATTTAGGGGAATCGATGCGAACAGTTCAACCTGTAGCAAACGAGATATGGCCGTATTTAGCGGCTACATTTGAATTGGCTTTGTTTGCAGTTATTATTGCGGTAATTATCGGCGTTAACGCAGGGATTATATCCGCTTGGTTTCAAAATTCTTGGTTCGACTATTTAGCAATGGTTATCGCGTTAATCGGAGTATCTATGCCTATCTTTTGGTTAGGCTTGATGGAGCAGTGGTTATTTGGAATTGAGCTTCAATGGTTACCTACATCTGGTCGAGAGGAAGTACGAAATCCAGTTTCAGCGATCACCAATTTGTATGTCTTAGACACTATTTTACAAGGAAGATTTGATCAGCTTGGACAAGTGTTGAAACACTTAGTGTTACCAGGTATTGCACTTGCAACTATTCCAATGGCTATTATTGCGAGAATGACAAGGTCGAGTATGCTTGAGGTCATGCGTAGTGATTTCATTCGAACTGCAAGAGCTAAAGGGCAAAAAATGTTTTGGGTTGTATACAAACATGCTTTAAAAAATGCCATCATTCCAGTATTAACGGTTATTGGTCTTCAAATGGGACTGTTATTAGGCGGAGCGATCCTAACAGAGACAATATTTAGTTGGCCAGGCATCGGAAGATATATTTATGATGCAATTCAATACCGTGATTATCCAGTTATCCAATCAGGTATTCTTGTTGTAGCTTTTATGTTCGTTATGATTAATTTGTTTGTAGATATATTATATGGTTTGGTTGATCCAAGGATTAAATATGACTAAAAGGGGGAAACGAATATGACTCAAATGGTACCGAATTCGACAAATGAAATAATGGCTAAAAAAGATACGTCGACGGGTCCTTGGAGAGATGCATGGCGAAGCTTTAGTAAAAACAAAGTGGCGCTAGTTGGAGCAGGAATCGTTCTTTTCTTCATTCTTTTAGCTATTTTTGGTCCTTTCCTCGCACCTCAAGGAATAAATGAACAGGCAATAAAAGATCATCGTCTGCTTCCACCATCTAGCCAATTTTGGTTCGGAACAGATGACTTAGGAAGAGATATTTTTTCACGTGTTATACATGGTGCAAGAATATCACTTGGAGTTGGTTTTTTCTCTGTAGTTGGCTCTGTAGTTGTAGGAAGTATTTTAGGAATTGTAGCTGGTTATTACGGGAAGTGGATCGATACGATAATATCACGCATATTTGATATTATGCTAGCTTTTCCAAGCATTTTACTCGCAATTGCCGTTGTTTCAGTATTAGGTCCTTCCTTACGAAATGCATTAATAGCTATTGCCATTATTAATATTCCTAACTTTGGCCGACTCATTCGTTCGAAAGTATTGAGTATTAAAGAAGAGGAATACATAACTTCTGCAAAAGCAATCGGGATGAAGGATTTACGTATCCTATTTTCGCATATTCTCCCGAACTCGCTGGCACCTGTCATTGTTGCAGGTACGCTTGCGATTGCCTCTGCTATTATTGAAGCAGCTGCATTAGGGTTTCTTGGTTTAGGAGCTCAAGCACCAGCGCCTGAATGGGGAAAAATGCTAGCAGATGCGCGCGTTGTTTTACGAAATGCGCCGTGGACGATGGTTTTCCCAGGAATTGCGATTATGTTGACGGTATTAGGATTTAACTTAATGGGTGATGGGCTCAGAGATGCTCTAGATCCCCGGATGAAAAATTAAAAAACGTGTCACCTAGACTTTAGGTGACACGTTTTTTTAGTATGGAGTTTCTTCTATTTCAACAGTTAACTCTTCCCCATGATAATTCAAATAGGAGGTGATTAATGTATCCATATGTTCTAATTGTTCCTCGTATTTTAATATGGATGATAGTAAATGTAATAAGTGATACGTTGAGAATTCTTCTTCAATTCGAGTTAATGCAATTTGTTGAACAAAGATATCCATTACCTCTTGTCTTTGGATAAAAGCTTCTGTACTTTTCCATTCAATATGTTCTGGTTTCAGCTTACCGATGAATTTCAAATGTAGTTGTTCATGATAAGCTAAAAGGGCATCTAATCGTTCTTTGATCATCATTCGGAAATGCTCTGGAAGTTCCGAAACCTCATTTTCATGGAGATGAAGTTTTTTCAATACATCTAAGCTTTTATAAGAAGTGGAAATTAGTTCTCGATAAACAACTAATTTTCTTCCCTTTGTATAAATTGCTTTCTTTGAGTAACCACGTTCTTCTTTGAAAAAGGAATACAGTTGATCTACGCGAGTCAGACGGTCTTTTAATTGATTAATGGCTTGTTTTGTAGAGTTATGCTCTGATGCACTACGTACTGCAATTCGAATCCAGCGAATAATCTCATCTTGTGTATAATGTATAGCATTAAATAATTTAGATTCAAATTTTGGTGGTATAAATATTAGATTTACAATAAATGCAGAAATGACACCTACTAAAACAGTTGAAAATCGTATTAAAGCGTATGTGAAAAAATTATCGCTTTGAATTTCCATGATGGCAATAACGGTAACAAGTGCCAAAGAAATCGTTTTTTCTAGCTTTAGCTTTAGCATGAGCATAATCGCAACTATTGCAGCAAATCCAACGGCTATAAAGTGATTGCCAAACATAAGCGCGAAGACCACTGCAATTGCTGCTCCAATTATATTAGATTGCACTTGCTCTATAACAGTCAAATAGGATCTATATATAGAAGGTTGTATGGCAAAAATCGCAGCTATTCCTGCAAAAACAGGACTAGGAAGCTGGAGTAAATCAGCTATGAATAACGAGAAAACAATGGCTACTCCAGTTTTGAAAACGCGAGCTCCTAATTTCATTGAATCCTATCCTTTCATTTCATGCAAGATTGAAGTGTTTACTGCTTTAACTGGGCGAATGCCTGATGAACAGCAGTAATTGTTTCCTTAATATCCTCTTCTGTATGAGCGGTTGTGATAAACCAAGCTTCATATTTAGATGGGGCCAGATTAATCCCTTGTGCAAGCATTAGTTTAAAGAACTTAGCAAATAATTCTCCGTCGCTTGCTTCTGCTTGCTCGTAATTTTCTACTTTTACATCTGTAAAGTAAACTGATAGTGCACCTTTTATACGGTTTACTGTAATTGTAATATCGTTTTTCTTCGCAGCTTCTACGATCCCGGTTTCTAGCATTGCACCAAGTCTGTCTAACTCTTCATATACTCCTGGTGTTTGCAATACTTCTAGGCAAGCAATCCCTGCTTGCATAGACGCTGGGTTCCCAGCCATAGTTCCCGCTTGGTAGGCAGGACCTAATGGAGCAACTTGTTCCATAATTTCTTTTTTACCGCCATAAGCTCCGATTGGAAGACCTCCGCCAATAATTTTTCCTAGGGCTGTTAAGTCAGGTGTTTCATTCAGCATAGTAGAGGCTGCACCGTAGTGAAAACGGAATGCAGTGATTACTTCATCATAAATTACAAGAGTCCCTTTGTCTTTGGCTATTTTATGAACAAGTGGTAAGAAACCTTCATTTGGTTCTACCATTCCGAAGTTTCCTACGATTGGTTCTACTAGAATACAGGCTAGTTCTTCTCCCCATTTTTCCATTGCTTCCTCATACGCTTGTGGATCATTAAAAGGAATTGTAATTACCTCTTTTGCAATCGACTGTGGAACTCCCGCAGAGTCAGGTGTTCCAAGCGTAGCAGGTCCTGATCCGGCAGCTACTAAAACTAAATCAGAATGCCCGTGATAACAACCTGCAAACTTCATTACTTTTGTTCTTCCTGTGTAGGCACGCGCTACACGAATAGTAGTCATAACTGCTTCTGTACCCGAGTTTACAAAGCGGACTTTATCCATAGAAGGAATTGCTTCTTTTAGCATTTTGGCAAAAGTCACTTCATGCTTTGTAGGCGTACCGTATAATAGACCCGTTTGTGCAGCTTTTGTGATGGCCTCTGTAATATGGGGATGTGCATGACCCGTAATAATAGGCCCGTATGCCGCTAAGTAATCAATGTATTTATTGCCATCTACATCGTAAAAGTAAGCCCCTTCTGCTCGTTCCATTACAATTGGTGCTCCTCCACCAACTGCTTTATAAGATCTAGATGGACTATTTACTCCACCTACAATATGTTCAAGTGCTTCTATTTGTATTTGTTCAGATATAGTTTGTTTCATTATTCGTTACCTCCGCCATTTTTGTATTCTTCTATTGTAGACAATTATGGTGAAAAACGCTAAAGAAATTGAATCTCATCCAGTAATTCGATACGATAGGAGTATATAAGGGAGGGAATATAATGACAATACTAGAAGGAATGATTGCACCAAAGTTTTCATTGAAAAATGAACAAGGAGATATTGTATCACTAGATGACTTTGCAGGAAAGCAGTATGTTATTTTGTATTTTTATCCAAAAGATTCAACACCGGGCTGCACAACGGAGGCGTGTGATTTTAGGGATGCTCATGAGAAATTCAGTGAATTAAATGCTGTTATTTTAGGTGTCAGTCCAGATGATGAAAAAGCACATACGAAATTTATCGCAAAACATGGTCTTCCGTTCTCCCTATTGATCGATGATACACATGAGGTATCTGAAGCTTATGGGGTATGGAAGTTAAAGAAGATGTTCGGCAACGAATATATGGGAATTGAACGCTCTACATTTTTAATCGATCCTACAGGTACTGTCGTGAAAGAATGGCGTAAAGTGAAAGTGAATGGACATGTAGAAGAAGCATTAGAAACGTTAAAAAAATTAGCTTCTGAGGGTGAATAATTGTGAAAATATTATTTTCTTTTTATCCGAAACGAGATCAACAAACTAGTTTAATAGAAAAATTTCCACAAGTAGAATTCATCTTTCAAAAACCATTAGATGAAAAAGCTTTAAAAACTGCTGATATACTTGTGACGTATGGAGAGGATCTTTCAGCATCTCATCTGGAAATAGCGACGCAACTAAAATGGATTATGGTTGCTTCTGCAGGACTTGAAAAAATGCCTTTAGATGAAATCGCTGCTCGAAATATTATATTAACGAATGCGCGCGGGATTCATAAAATTCCAATGGCAGAGTCTATTCTTGCTCATATACTTTCCATAAAAAAATCACTTCCACTAATGGCTGAAAATCAGCAAAAAGGGGAGTGGTCACCAAAGCTGAACCCAACAGAGCTTTTTGGTTCTACTGCATTAATATTAGGCACAGGTGCAATCGGTAGCGAGGTCGGAAGAATTTTACAAGCTTTTGGCGTCCGTACCATTGGATGTAATAGAAGTGGTAAAATGGCATCTTCTATGGATGCAATCGTTTCTTTTGGACAACTAAAGGAAGTATTGCCAGATGCCGACATTGTTATATCTATTTTACCTAGCACGGAAGAGACAAAATACTTGCTTACATACGAGCATTTTCAGTGTATGAAACAATCTGCTATCTTTATGAATTTTGGTAGAGGGGACCTTATAAAGGAAGAGGAGTTACTTCAAGCACTAACAGAAGAGAGTATAGCATATGCTGTTTTAGATGTATTTGAAAAAGAACCGCTTCAGAAAGAGCATCCGTTTTGGAAGATGCACAATGTCATTGTATCTCCTCATGCTTCCAGTCATTCTTCGCAATATGTTGTAAGAGCATTAGAGATTTTTTCTAAAAATTTGACGGAATGGTTGAATGAAAGTAATCAGTTAGAGAATATAATTGATTTAAAAAGAGGTTACTAAAAGAAGATTCATTTCTAGAATGCTTTAAAATTTGACAGCTCCTGCATTTCTTCATTATACTTATTATAACAATTATAAATTAATAATGAATATGAAGAGAGGTGCATTGCGATGACGGAAGTACATTTAAGAGATGCTTTAGATACTTTAAAATCAACTGGTGTACGAATTACGCCTCAACGCCATGCGATATTGGAATTTATTATCCAATCTATGTCACATCCCACTGCGGACGATATATATAAAGCACTTGAAAGTAAATTTCCAAGCATGAGTGTTGCAACTGTTTATAATAACCTGCGTGTTTTTAGAGAAGCCGGATTAGTTAAGGAACTAACATACGGTGATTCTTCCAGTAGATTCGATTTTATCACAAATGATCATTATCATATGATTTGTAATACATGTGGTAAAATTGTAGATTTTCATTATCCTGGCCTAGATGAAGTCGAACATTTAGCTTCTCATCTAACTGGTTTTGATGTGAGTTCTCATCGGATGGAAATATACGGAACATGTCCGACATGTAAAGAACATGCGACAAAAGTGCAATAAGAAAACGAGCGTAATCATCTTACGCTCGTTTTTTGTGCGCTTGGCAGCGCTTTTCTCTAACGGGTGAAAGTCCCTAACATGCCGTAGTGGCGGAAGTGTATAGCTGACTGGTAGTGCGGGTATCG